>NZ_DBHIGR010000081.1:0-2856 GCF_057249185.1 Oribacterium sp. | reverse complement strand
TCTTATACTCATGCAAACGCTTTACCATTACGTCAAAGATGGAATCCACATTTAACTTAATGCCGTTATGCTTCAGTACATACTTGGCAAGACGCTCCTTGTTATGTCTCTTAATGGCCATAAACTCAGCCTGAGCCTGCTTGTCATCCGCATAAACCGCCAGCTTCTCCAGCTTGGATAAGTCGGTAAGCCACTGGTCTCCGATATGGGCGGTAATCCACTTTGCCAGTTCCGGATTGGCATGGTAAACCCATCTTCTCTGGGTAATACCATTGGTCTTGTTGGAGAATTTCTCCGGATACATCTCATAGAAGTCCTTTAATTCCTGCTTCTTTAAGATTTCCGTATGAAGAGCCGCTACACCGTTTACCGCATGGCCGCCGATAATGGCAAGGTGCGCCATCTTTACCTGACCATCATAGATAATCGCCATCTTGGCAATCTTCTCTTCCGCCTGCTCAGGATACTTAGCCCGAACGGTTTCACAGAATCTGCGGTTAATCTCTTCCACAATCTGATAAATTCTGGGAAGAAGCTTGGAGAAGAGCTCAATAGGCCACTTTTCCAAAGCTTCAGCCATAATGGTATGGTTGGTGTAAGCACAGGTCTTTAAGGTAATCTCCCAGGACTCATCCCAAGTCAGATTATAATCATCCATCAACACCCGCATAAGCTCTGCCACGGCAACTGTGGGGTGGGTATCATTTAACTGGAAAGCCACCTTCTCATAGAGCTTACGAACATCTCCGTTATGTCTCTTGGCATAGTCTGCTACGGCAGTCTGGACAGAGGCGGAAATGAAGAAATACTGCTGACGAAGGCGAAGCTCCTTACCGGCATAGTGGTTATCGTTAGGATACAGTACCTCTACGATATTTCTTGCCATGTTGGCAGACTCCACCGCCTTCTGATAATTTCCCTTATCAAACTCATCCAAACGGAAGGTATCGGTTGCCTTGGCATCCCATACTCTTAAAGTGTCTACCACATGGTTGTTGTAGCCCACCACCGGAGTATCATAGGGAATAGCCTCTACCGCCTGATAGCCCTTATGTACAAAGTGCAGTCTTCCGTCTGCCTCCTGTACAGTCTCTACCCAACCGCCGAAACGAACTTCCTTAGCCAGCTCCGCACGACGAATCTCGAAGGGGTTTCCGTCCTTTAACCAGTCATCCGCCACTTCCTTCTGGTATCCGTCCACAATCTGCTGCTTGAAGAAGCCGTACTTATAACGAATACCGCATCCGCAAGCCCAGTAACCTAGAGTTGCCAAGCTATCCAGGAAGCAGGCTGCCAAACGGCCTAAACCGCCGTTTCCTAAAGCCCAATCCGGCTCCGCCTCTTCCAATGCGGAAAGGTTTAAACCAAGCTCGGTAATCACATCTCGAATTTCCTCCTGAGATGTCAGGTTTAAAATGTTGTTGCCCAAAGCTCTTCCCATTAAAAACTCCATGGAAAGATAATAGACTCTCTTACAATCCTCTTCCTCTGCCGCCTTCGTAGTACGAATCCAGTCATCAATAATCTGGTTCTGTACCGCTGCCGCCACGGCATGAAAAGCTTCCTTCTCGTTTAGCTCTGTTAATTCTCGTCTGAAAAGCTTTCTGGCATTGTTTTCCACTTCTTTTTTGAACAGTGCTTTGTCAAACTTTTGCATCCTTCCTCCTTATACATCCCTTACTAATTCCTTTTAGTAATATATAGTGATTTTTCCCGCCGAAGCGGGAAAATGGTTTCACCGTTAATTTTTTCTTAGCCTCTAAGCAAAAATTCCAAACCTTAGCTTGCCTTTGTAACTAAGCAAAACATTTCTTCCTTAGTTTTTCTTTACGCCTAAGCAAAGCTTCTCGCCGTTAATATCCCATTCCTTCTCATAGCCTTCACAGCAGTTGCAAAGAAGCTCTGTAGCAAGAACGGTCTTGCATAACTCCTCTTTGTACTTATTCATTAAGCCCAGAAGGAAATCATTATCCTTGGCAGAGAGGGTAATTTGATCCATAACCTCAAAGCCTGCTTCCTTACGCATGGTCTGCACCTTGGAAATGATTTCACGGATATAGCCCTCTTCCTTCAGCTCCTCCGTCAGGTTGGTATCCAGCACTACAGTGTACTTAGCATCTTCCTCCGTAATAAAGCCGTCCTTCTTGGTGGATTCAATTAACAAATCCTCCTTGGCCAAGGCAACCTCCGTACCATCCTTTGTGGTAAAGCGAATAGCACCCTCTGCCAATGCCGTCATACCGGCCTTGCTGTCCAATTCCTGTAAGAACTGGCGAATCTCATTCAAATGCTTTCCGTACTTCGGTCCCACCGTTTTTAACTGGGGCTTAAAAATATATGCCGTAAAGTCGGACAAATCCTCCTTAAACTGCAGGGACTTCACATTTAACTCGTCGGTAATAATGTTCTCCCAATCCTTGGAAAGGGCCTGTCCTCCGGAAACATACATGGCGGAAAGAGGCTGTCTGTTCTTCACTTGAGCCTTCTCTCTTGCCGCTCTTCCCAAGCGAACCAAAGCAAGAACTTCTTCCATGCTTTCTTCCAGCTTAGGCTCGATCCACTCTTCATCCGCTACCGGATAGGCACAAAGATGAACGGAAGGTTTAGCATTCTTATCTACAGAGCATACCAGGTTCTGATAGATAGACTCGGTAATGAAAGGCACAAGGGGTGCTGCCAGCTTTACAAAGGTCACCAAGGCTTCATATAGGCAAAGGTAAGCATTAATCTTATCCTGCTCCATACCCTTGGCCCAGAAACGCTCTCTGGAACGACGTACATACCAGTTGGAAAGGTCTTCACAGAACTCCTGCAATGCGGCAGCCGCCTCAGGAATCTTAAACTGGGAAAGATTGG
>NZ_DBHIGR010000080.1:0-9481 GCF_057249185.1 Oribacterium sp. | reverse complement strand
TTACCCCCATCGGTGTTTTTGCCTGTATGGCTACGGTAATGTACAGCAACGGCATCAAGACAGTTCTTCAGCTGGGACAGGTTATGCTGGCCTTATACATTACTTTTGCCCTTTATGCCCTGATTGTATACGGCGGTATCGTACGCCTGGTCGGAAAAATCCCTGTGGGCAAATTCTTTAGCTCTATTGCGCCGGCCAGCTTAAATGCATTTTCCACCTGTTCTTCCAATGCCACTCTCCCCCTTTCTATTGAATGTGCGGTGGAGTCCTTGGATGTTCCTGAGGAGATAGCCTCCTTAACGCTGCCTCTGGGAGCCACCATTAACATGGATGCGGTTAGTATTCTGATGTCCTTTATGATCAGTTTCTTTGCCGCCGCCTTGGGCATTCCCCTAACGCTGGATACCATGATTACGGTTTTGGCAGCCAATACTTTGCTTAGTATCGGAACTCCGGGCGTACCGGGAGGAGCTATTGCCGCCTTTGCCGCCCTGGCTCCCATGGCAGGACTTCCCGTCAACCAAATCCTAGGGGTTTATATTTCCGTAAATACTCTGGCAGATATGGGGGCCACCACCGTCAATGTAATTGGTGACATCGCCTGCGCCACTGCCATCAGTAAGCAGTTAGAGAAAAAGAATGGATAAAAAAGCCGCCTAAAAGTGAGTCTTTAAGAATAAGATACTCTAAAAAGCAAGTTCCCTACCATGCAGTCTTTGCATAAAATCGGAGCTTGCTTTTTTTCTTATTTTCTTTATAATTTAGGAGTATTTTACGTTTTTAAAGAAAAGGAGTATTTATGGGAGAATCTTATTTTGACGGCGGTTTATTGCAGCTTATCGGATGGGCACTGTTAGGAAGCCTTATCACGGTATGTACCTTTGGAATTTGCTTTCCTTGGGCTCTTTGCATGATTTATAACTGGGAAATTTCCCACACCGTCATCAACGGGCATCGCCTTCGTTTTACCGGTAAAGCCACCAACCTCTTTCTTCAGTGGATTAAGTGGTTCCTGCTTTGCATTATCACTTTGGGAATTTACAGCTTTTGGCTCGGTATTGCCATCAGAAAATGGAAGGTAGCCCACACCGAGTTTGCCGACTAAAATTTGTTAATCGAGATACATTCTAAGTTTTCTCTGCAAAGGAAGGCTTGAAGCCCAACGTCCTTTTATCCTTCCTTTCTACTCCACCCGGGAACTGCCGAAAGCAGGGTCCGGGTGTATTCTTTTTGAGGATTTTGAAAAATACTTTCACAGTCTCCTTCTTCTACGATTTTTCCTTCCTGCATTACCCCGATTCTATCACTGATATAGCGAACCATGGCCAGGTCATGAGCCGTAAAAATATAGCTAAGCCCCAGCTCCTTTTGTAAATCCTTTAAAAGGTTTACTATCTGAGCCTGTATGGACACATCCAAGGCGGAGATCGGCTCATCGCAAAGGATAATTTCCGGTTCTACAATCAGGGCTCTGGCAATGCCGATTCTTTGTCTTTGCCCTCCGGAAAAGGCATAGGGCATCTTTCTTCTATCCGCTTCGGCCAAAGATACTCTTTCCAAAGCCTTCTTTATCTTTGCCTCTTCTTCTGTACGGGAGAGTTTTAGGCGTCGTAAGGGCTCCCGTAGAATTTCCTCTACAGTCCAATGGGGATTTAAGGAAGAATAGGGATCCTGAAAGATAATCTGCATCTTATCCTGCATTTCTCGTAGAGCCTTTGGATCATTCCTTTTGATTTCCTGTCCATGAAAATAGACTTCCCCTGCCGTTCTCTGTAGTAATCCTAAAAGGCAACGACCAAGGGTACTTTTTCCACAGCCGGACTCTCCCACCAGGCCATAGCATTCTCCCTTATATAGATCCAAATCCACCCCCTGCACCGCATGGGTAGCTATCTTTTTTCTTCCCCAAAAGTCCCTTTGATAAAATACCTTTTCTATTCCTCTGGCAGAAAGAATAAGCTCCTTTTCTTTCATTTTTCTCCCTAATCTTCTTTCTATTCTTAACTACATTTTTAGATGGTTTTATATTTTCTCTCCGGAAGAAACTTTGTGACAGAAAACCCTGTGGCTTTCGGAAAGCCTTGCTTCCTCCTGTAAGGCATCCTGACAGGCATCTATCCTTTCCTTGCACCGTTCATAAAAAGGACAACGGGTAAATTCCTTTAAAATCGAGGGCGGATTCCCCTCAATGGCCACCAGTGCCTCTTCCTTATCCTTTTCCATACTGGGTATAGCCGCTAAAAGAGCTTTGGTATAAGGATGTTTGGGTTCCCGGAAAATCTCTTCCACCGTTCCCTCCTCCATCACCTTCCCTCCGTATAAAATCAGAATGCGTTTACAGCGTTCCTTCACCAAAGATAGGTCATGGCTAATCAAAATCAAGCTTGTATTTCTTGCTTTTACCCCTTCCAAAAGCAAATCCAAAATCTGAGCCTGCAGGGTCACATCTAGAGCCGTGGTAGGCTCATCCGCAATCAGCAGTGGGGGAGAACAGGATAAGGCCATGGCAATCAGGACTCTTTGCCGCATACCGCCGGAAAACTCATGGGGGTATTGCTTATATTTTTCCTCCGGATTGGGAATACCCACTGAAGCCAACAGCGCTATTGCCCTTTCTTTAGAATCCTTTATATGAGAATCCTTTGCATGAGAATCTCTTCCATAAGAACCTCTTCCATAAGAATCTCCTCCATAAGGATCTCTTCCCCTCTTCCTTTGTCGTTCAAAAATCTCTCTCAACTGTTCTCCGATGGGAATCAAAGGATTCAGTGCCGTCATAGGATCTTGAAAAATCATAGCCATACGGCTCCCTCTAAGAGGCAGATATTCCTTTTCCGTCAGATTTCGTAAATCCAAATCTTGAAACGAAAGCTTCCGGGCAGAAGCTTTTGCTTTTTCCGGCAGTAATCCCATAATGGCTTTCATAGCCATGGATTTTCCGCTTCCGGACTCTCCGATAATTCCCAAAACCTCCCCCTCTTCCAGAGAAAAGCTGACGTCGGAAACCGGATAGACCTTCATTTTCCCATAGGGTATTTCCACCTGCAAATTCTCAATTTCCAAAAGCATCTTCTACTCCCTTTCTAAGAGAAGCGATTCCCTAAGTGCCTCTCCCCATTGATGGAAAGACAAAACCGTTATAATAATCAAAATTCCCGGAAGAATCGCCATGTGAGGCGCTTTTTGCAGAAATTTCTGGGCGTTCTGTAAAAGGCTTCCCCAGCTGGACATAGGAGCGGTAACCCCTCGTCCCAAGAAGCTTAATGCGCTCTCCACCATAATGGAGGAAGCTATAGCCGCAGTGGATGCCGTGATAATAGTGGGAAGAATTCCGGGGAAAATATGGCTAAAAAGGATTCGCAAGGGAAAAATTCCCAGAAAACGGGCATAGAGCACATATTCCCGCTCCTTCAGGCTTAAAACCTCTCCTCGGATGATTCTTGCTGTTTCCATCCAGCTTAATAGCCCTATGACCATAACAAGAGAAAGCAGACCTCTTCCAAAAACCATACCGAAAACCATCACCAAGATCATCCAGGGGATGGAGGAAAGAACGTCCACAAGGCGCATAAAGAAGAAGTCCACCACGCCTCCGAAATATCCGGAAAGAAGTCCAATCATGACACCCAGGCCGATACTCATAGCCATAGACAAAAAGCCGACCATTAAAGAAACTCTTCCCCCGTAGAGAACCCTGGCAAAATAATCTCTGCCCACCTCATCCGTTCCGAAAAAGTGTTGTATAGAGGGCTTTGCCAGACTATGAATCACATCCAATCCCTCAGGATCCAAGGGCAGAAGGGGTAAGATCAAGGCCAAAATACTGAAGCCTATTAAAAAGATACTGGCTAAAACTCTATGGGGATGGCTTAGAATTCTATTAATAAAGGCTTTACCTCTGTTAGCTTGCATTTTCTTATCCTTCCTTCTTCCAAAGTGAAATTCTCGGGTCAATCAAACAATACAAAATATCCGAGAGCAAATTTCCCAGAATTACCAAGGTACCGGATAAAAGCAAAATCGCCATCACAATAGGATAATCCAGCGCATCCACCGCTTTCACAAAATAAAGACCTATCCCGGGCCAGGAAAAAACGGACTCCGTAATCACCGCCCCCGTCACCAGTAAGGGTAGAGACATTCCCAGCTTACTGATCATAGGCAGACAGACATTTCTTGCCACATGATGAAAAAGAATTTCCCTCTTACTTGCACCAAAAGCTCTTTGTACCAAAACATAGTCCTGCCTTAATTCAGACAATGCGGAAGAACGAACATAGCGCATTAAATCCGGAAAAAAAGCAAGCACCAATACACAATAAGGAAGAAAAAGATGATGAAGAAAGTCCGGAATATCCCTTTCCTTCCCAATGGTATGCATTCCCAGTAACGGAAAAAACTTCCAATGATAGCCAAAAAAATAGATCAGCACCAAGGCAATCCAGAAGCTGGGCACTGCAAGACCTATGGTGGAAAAGCTGTCTAAAAGCTTATCCTGCCATTTTCCCTTTTGGCTGGCACTGTAAAGCCCTACCGCCATAGCCAAAAAGTAGGCGGTAAGGTAGGAGGGAAGAACCAAAAGGATAGTGTTGGGAATTCGTATCCGTAGATCATCCATAATCCGGGTATGACTAAGGAGAGAGTTGCCGAACTCTCCCCTTAGAATATTTTTCAGCCATCGAAAATACTGCACTGGCATGGGATCATTTAAGCCGTATTCCTCTCTTTTTTCTTCCCTTTGCGCCTCCGTCATCTTGGAATTGGCTATAGAATCCACCGCATCATAGGGAACCAAATTCATAAGTCCAAAGGACAAAAGGGTAATCAATAGGAGCAGGGGAATACTTTGTAGAACTCTTCTCCCGATATAAAATGCCATTTTACTGCCTCGTTTCTACTTAACATTTATTTAAACTTCAGCTTGGATAAATCTCCAAAGGTGTAGATAGGCACAAGCTGGGCTTCTTCCGGATCCACATCCTTCTTGGTAACCAGTGTTCTTAAATTGGTGCCCAGAGGATAGTAAATAGCCTCTTCCGTTACCAAACGCTGTACCTTGTTATAAATTTCTTTACGCTTCTCCAAATCCAAAGTGCTGTTTCCTTCTCTGAACAGCTTGTCGATTTCCGCATTGTGGTAGTTCATGTTATTGTCCTTCTCCGTGGAGAAAAGGATGGAGAAGGTATCCGGGTCGGAGCCCATTACATAGCCTCCCAGGAAAATATCATAGTCTTTGTTCTCCAAGTCCTTGGTAGCTTTGTAGTAAGCCGCATCCGCAAGACTTGCCAATTCCACATCCACACCCACAGCCTTACATTCTGCCTGAATCGCCAAAGCTTCTCTTTCCAAAATAGGCGTATTGGCAGGGTAGAGTAAGGTCAGCTTTTTTGGTCCGTTCTTTACCTCTTCCTTAGCCTTTTCTAAATCCTGATCCCACTTCTCCACATCCTCAGTATAGAACTGGTTATCATAGGGCAGGAAGGAATAGCCTAAATGATAGTAATCCGGATCTCCGTAAGCCGCCTTCATGATTTCCTCTCTGTTTAAGGCATGGAAAATGCCGGAACGGTAGGTCTTATCCTGCATATTGTCGGAGGCGGTGTTCAAACGGATATAGGGCACACGACCTTCACTATAGTTGTAAAGGGTAAAAGCATCATTTTCCAAATAGGGCTCAATCATATCCGGAGACAATACCATAGCCTCCGCCTCACCGTTTTGCATAGCCAGGGTAGCGGTATCTCCCTTGTCAATTACCCGATAAATCAAGGTATCAATATAAGGCTTTCCCTTGGCATAGTTGGGGTTGGCCTTAAACTTTAAATACTCACCGGTCTTATACTCTTCCAAAACATAGGGGCCTGCACCTACCACCTTATCTTCTAATAAGGAAACATCCGTATTCTCCTTGCCTTCAAAGATATGCTTAGGGATAATGCTCACCTCGTCGGAAAGCATCTCCATGGCACTTGCGGAAACAGAGGGGAGCTTAAAAAGAACGCTTAAATCATCCTGTTTCTCCACTTTTATAGGCTGGTCCCCGATATAAAGATTCTTTGACAGACTGTTGATGGTGTCATAGGTAAAAACAATGTCATCGGCTGTTAATGCCTCCCCATCACTCCACTTTAAATCCGGCTTCAGCTTCATCGTCAAAGTAAGTCCGTCTTCAGAAGCCGTCATGCTCTCCGCCAGAATATAATCCACAGTTCCGTCTCCATAGATATGATAAGCCGGAGCATAGGCTGCATGACAGGTCATAAGAGTGTAACGGTCATCTGCCGTTAAAGGGTTCAGGGTATTTCCCGGGTCACCGTCAATGATATAGGTGAAGCTGTCCTTCTGTCCGGAAGTATTTGCCTCTGCCTTATTCTCCCCATCGGAAGAAGCGTTCTGCTCCTGCGCTTTTTCTGTAGATGCTCCCGTTCCCTTGTCTTCCGCCTTGCTTCCACCGCAAGCCACCAGACTTACCGATAAAAGCAGTAGAGGAAGCAACTTTGCCAAGTTCTTTTTCACTTTTCTCCTCCTTCTGTACTGTTTCTCTTTCTTCTTTCCAATATCTTCTGTGCAATTAGGAAAAATGTCGGTTTTTAGAAATCAAAGCAGTATTTTATAATAATATTTTTATTTCTCCTTCTTTATTATTATACTTTTTCACCAATTTTATCAATAGTATAAATTGCTTTTTTGTTAGATATTTATAATTCTGATAAATCTAAAGACTTATTGATATTCTCAATAGTATGAAAATGAATCCTTCTTATTTACAAGGATAAAGCTATATGTTTTTACCGGTTATCCTAAGTTACTCCACCCTTGTCCTTAAAAGAAACTCTCCCGTACCTTCCCCAGCACACCTATGCAGAATAAAAAAAGATGTAAAAAACCATGGCAGCTTTAGCTTCCTGCAACAATCCGAATTCCCTAATGGGAAACTCCCGGTGCTGCATTTCAGGTTCTTTACATCTTTAATTTCATTTGTCTTTAAAGCAATTTAGGTTTAAAGTAATTTGGCTTTCGAGTAATTTGGCTTTCTAGTAATTTGGCTTTCGAGTAATTTGGCTTTCCAGCAAATTTACTTTTAATCCTATTCTTTTATGCGGTAGGAACAATAATCTCTACACGTCTGTTCTGCTGTCTTCCCTCTGCGGTATCATTGGTGGCAACAGGACGGCTTTCTCCGTAACCGTGGGTGGTGATTTCCGCAGTCACGCCCTGAGATGCCAAATAGCTCTTTACGGAATTTGCACGATTCTCGGAAAGCACCTGATTGTGTTCATCCGTATCCATGGAGTCGGTATGTCCGTCAATCTGGAAGGCTGTAATTCCCCCTTCCTTTAATACTGTTGCCAAATCGTTTAAAATCTTCTCCGCATCCGGACGAATATCATACTTATCCACATCGAAAAGCACACCGGAATCCAGAGTAATCAAAAGGCTGTTGGCCTCCAGACTTGGTACTGCGGGAACCATGGAAAGCTTTGGCAGCTTTGTAGGCTTCTCCAAAGGCTTGGCATCTACGGTCTTTTCGTCATTGCCAAGAGTAATCACTGCCTTCCCCTGTCCATTATTTTTAATGCTTAAACCGGTTTCACTGTTATAGTAGCTTCCGCTTCCATCCGGCTTTACATCAATATCAATAGAGCCCTGGGTATAGCTGCTGGAATCATCGCTGACCATCATGGTAATTTCCTTCTTCGTGTCTGTGAAGATTCCATTACCACCTTCGCTAACCTGGAGGGTAATGCCCTGCCCATCATCGGAATACTGTCCGGTACCGTCAGAATTCACCTGTAAGGTGATTCCCTTCTGCTCATCCACATACTGTCCGGAACCGTCGGTATTTCTCTGGATGGTAATCCCTCTTTCTGCATCCACGTACTGTCCGGAACCGTCACCGTCTGTCTGTACGGTAAGACCGTCGGCACTCATCTGACCGGCTCCTCCTTCTCCCAGCTGCATCACACTGTTTCCACGGAAAATCTGGTCATTCTCCAACTTTACAGGGGTAACGGTGATACCGGGAACGGAACTTAAGGCTTCTGTCTTGTCCATAGTAATCTTCGCTGCAGGATTTTCAAAAATTCCAAGACCGTTAATCTCCACTGCGGGAATTGCGGGAATCTCTCCCAATGCATAACCGGGAACAATGAGATCCTTGGCATCGGAAGCTTCTTCCTTCTCGGTTTCCTCTTCCGTTTCCTTTTCTGTTACTTCTCTTGTTGCCTTCTCTGTCTCTTCCTTCTCTACACTGCTGGGCTCTGCTGCTTTCTTACCGCCACAAGCACTCATCATGATGGCAAATGACAGGGCGATAATAGGATAAATCTTTTTCTTCATACTCTTCCTTTCCTCCTAAAGCTTTTACAAAGCGGAACTCGGCACTATTGCACTCTTTTCCTACCGAAAACCGACAAGTTGCCCTAGCAGTTTATCAAAAATACGCAAAAAAGTATATCCTTTTAAGAGTTTTGTAAAATTTTAAAAGTAAGCACGATTTTCCTATGCTTTATCTTCTACGAAGCGCGATTTTCCTATGCCTTATCTTCGACGAAGCACGGTTCGTTCCGCATATTTTCCGAAGAAATGATAGCCGGAGCCTCCCTCACTGATGATATCCAAAAGCTCATCCGCCTTCGTCACCTGAATTCCCCCAAGCATCGTAACGCCTTTAGAAAAGAGGCAGTCCGGAAGCATGCTTGCGGTAGGGCCCACCACTAAAATTTCCGCATCCTTTTTCGCCATAGCCAAAATCCCCGGCAAGGTATCATTCAAAATCGTTACTCCGGTAATCACCAGCAAATCTGCCTCCGGCACGCATTCTCCCGCCCTCTCCGGAGGAAGGTAATAGGGCATTTCCCGCTCCTTTAAGGTTCTGCTGTCCTTTTCCAAAATGTGAAAATCCGCATTTTCCTGCATAAGCTTTCGGATTATAGGCACTAATGCCCCCACCACTACGGATTTCCGATACTTCTTTACATCAATTTCATCAAAGGCATCCGCACCAAGCAAAAGCTCATATCCCGAATGCTCTGTCTTTTCCCACACCAGAGTACTGAGCGCATTTAAGGCAGCGATTCCCAAAGTCCTTCTTAGGATATTCTCCGAGAAAATATCCTCAAGATAAGCTCTAACCCCTCTCCCTTTCAGCTTTCCGGAAAAGGGCATAGCCTTCGCAGAGCTGGGACAGCACACGGCCTCCGGAATCTCCTTCACCGGCGTAAAGCATAGACCTCCATGACCTGTGGAAAGCTTCACCCCGGAGAAAAAGAGCCCGAACGCCGCCCGCTCCACGGTGATACTGTCCAAATCCACCGCCTTCTCAATTTCCGTAATACACTCCTGTAGGAAAATGTTGCTTCCTTCTATTTTCTTTGCTTCTTTCATGGTGCCCCTCCTGACAATACTCTATCTGCGAATAACAAAAAAGGGAGCCTTCACAGGCTCCCCTTATAGTTTTTCAAAAATTACTTGGAAGACT
>NZ_DBHIGR010000079.1:0-9568 GCF_057249185.1 Oribacterium sp. | reverse complement strand
TTTTATCAAGGTGTATTTTTGAAGCTCGTTAACTGACAATAAGTTTACTCCATCACAGGAAATAGTTCTCATTGACACAAGTATTTATATCCCTTAAAATAAGCTTGTTAAAAGGTTGAATATGGTAACAGAGAGATTTTTGCAAGGGATTTTTGGCGTGGCCAACCCTGCTTTGCTTCACATATTTGTACATTAACAAAAGAATAGTGAAGGAGGTACAGACATTGAACCCATTGGGAATCGCCATCATTGTGATTGTGGCGGCAGTAGTGGGGGCAATCATGTTCATCCTTGGACAGAATAAAGAAAGAACCAATTATGCTCGGAAGGTAGGAACAGCTGAGGAGAAGTCCAGGGAGATTATTGATGATGCCATTCGCACTGCGGAGAACAAGAAGAGAGAAGCATTACTAGAAGCAAAAGAAGAAGCACTGAAGGCTAAGAATGAGCTGGATAAGGAAATTAAGGACCGTAGAAGAGAAATTTCCGACCTTGAGAAGAGAATTTTGAAAAGGGAAGAAAGCTCCGAGAAGAAAGCGGCAAACTTAGAGAAGAAGGAATCGGATCTCCAGAGAAAAGAGGAAGGATTACAGACCAGGGAAGGGGAAATCGAACAGCTTCATAGCCAGAAGCTGATTGAGCTGGAAAGAGTTTCCGGCTTAACCAAGGATCAGGCCAGACAGGAATTGTTGCATTCCGTAGAGGAAAGTATTAAGCACGATACCGCTTTATATATTCGGGAATATGAGGCCAGAGCCAAGGAAGAGGCGGAGAAAACCGCCAGAGAATATATCGTAGAGGCTATTCAGCGTTGTGCGGCAGACCAGGTAACAGAGTCTACCGTTTCCGTTGTACAGCTTCCCAACGATGAAATGAAGGGAAGAATCATCGGTCGTGAGGGTAGAAATATCCGCACTTTAGAGCAACTGACCGGAGTGGAGTTGATTATCGACGATACACCGGAGGCAGTGGTGCTGTCCGGTTTCGACCCGATTCGTAGAGAAGTAGCCAGAATTGCACTGGAAAAGCTAATTGTAGACGGCAGAATTCACCCTGCTCGCATTGAAGAAGTGGTGGAGAAGAGTCGTAAGGAAGTGCACGACAGCATTAAGGAAGAGGGAGAGTCTACTCTCCTGGAACTGGGGGTTCACGGTGTGCATCCGGAGCTGGTGTTCCTTTTGGGAAGAATGAAGTTCCGTACATCCTTTGGACAGAATGCTTTACAGCATTCTATAGAAGTTGCACAGATTTCCGGCCTTTTGGCGCAGGAGCTGGGCTTGGATGTTCGTATGGCTAAGCGTGCCGGTCTTCTCCATGATATTGGAAAAGCCATTGACCATGAAGTAGAAGGAACCCATGTGGATCTTGGTATTGAACTTTGTCAGAAATACCATGAGCCCGAACCCGTTATCAATGCTGTGGCATCTCACCACGGCGGAACGGAGCCCACATCCTTGACTTCCTTCATCGTGGCGGCAGCGGATGCCATTTCCGCAGCAAGACCGGGAGCCAGAAGAAAGGCTTTGGAGACCTATACCAACCGTTTGAAGGAATTGGAAGAGATTGCCAACTCTTATCACGGAGTAGAGAAATCCTTTGCGGTACAGGCGGGACGAGAGGTTCGCATTATGGTAGTTCCGGAAGAGGTGAGTGATGATGATATGACCATTATGGCCAGAAACATTTCTCAGCAGATTCAGGAGCAGATGCAGTATCCCGGCGTGATTAAGGTAAACATCATCAGAGAGTCAAGAGCGGTAGATTACGCGAAATAAGGCTTCGGCACAGGGTTCAAAAGAGCTTTGTGCCGTTTCTTTGATTTTCCGAAAGTTGCAATCCGCTATTTTTTATAGGCGGATTTGGGTAAAGAAGTAACGAGTTTAAGAGAAAATTGTCATATCCTAAGAAGTTCTTTCAATATTTTTTCTGATTCTCCACAGAATTTTTGTTAAAATTCCGGAGAGAAATAGAAAGGATAAGAAATACATTTTTGCTAAGTTAACAGACATATTGTTGGAATATGAGGTTCAAGAATGGGAAGAGAGATAAGAGAAGGAGAAAGAGGACATAAGAGAGGAAAGAAGAAATCCTCTGCCTTTCGCTTTATCCGGAGGCTGTTTCTGGGCAGTGTTTTGTTTCTGTTTGTGCTTTCTGTATTGGGCTATGTGATTTTTATCCGTCCGGAGGTGAATCGTCTCCGGGGGATTGCCTATGATAAGCTGGCAGGCAGCAATTTAAAGGATTTAACCAAGAGAGCGGATACGGTGGTTTTTGATACAGACGGACAGCAGCTTGGCACCATTAATGCCGGGCATTTTGTGTACGATAAAATCGAAGACATTTCCCCGAATCTGCAAAATGCCTACATCGCCCAGGAGGATCGAAATTTTAAAACCCACCATGGAGTGGATTATAAGGCCACACTTCGTGCGGTTTTTCAGCTGGTCAAAAATCGGGGAAGAATCACTCAGGGCGGTTCTACCATTACCCAACAGGTGGTGAAGAATACCTATCTAAGCCAGGAGAAAACCTTTACCAGAAAGATTGTAGAAATCATGTTGGCGCAAGAGCTGGAGAAGATGTACAGCAAGGCCGACATTATGGAGATTTACTGTAATACCAACTTTTACGGAAATAACTGCTACGGTGTGGAAGCGGCCAGCCAGTATTACTTCGAAAAGCCTGCAAAGGACTTAACGGTGGAAGAAGCGGCTATGTTGGCGGGGATTTCCAACGCTCCTTCCCGATATGAACCGGTGCGCCACCCTGATTTGGCTTTAAAGAAGCGAAATCAGGTATTAAAGTCTATGGAGACAGTGGGGTATATTACAGAGGCGGAATATGAGGAGGCCATCGGAAAGCCTTTACAGATTTCCCAAAATGTGCAGAAGGGTACGGATGAGGATTATATGAACTCCTATGCCCTCTATGCGGCTACCATCCGTATGATGGAGGTTAATAAATTCCCCTTTACCTATCATTTTGAAACCCAGGCAGATAAGGAAGCTTATCAGGATCAGTACGAGGAACAATACAATTTTTACAATCGGGAGCTTCGGGCGGGAGGATACAAAATCTATACCTCCCTGGACCCTAAAATCCAAAACATTTTACAGGAAACGCTGGACAAGGGGCTGTCCAAGTTTCAGGAGGTGCAGGAAAACGGAAAGCTTTCCATGCAGGGAGCCGGCGTAATCATTGACAATAAAACAGGTTATGTGGTGGCTACCGTTGGAGGAAGAGGCACCGAGGACAAATATAACCGTGCTTACTTAAGCTATCGTCAGCCCGGTTCCGCGATTAAGCCTTTGCTGGATTATGCACCGGCCTTGGACCTTGGAGAGTACAATGCGGCTTCCGTTATTGACGACCACAAATTTGAAAACGGACCCTCGAATTCCGGTGACCACTACTACGGGGCGGTTACCATGAGAGAGGCTGCCAACCGTTCCTTGAATACGGTGGCTTGGCAGATTTTGGACGGTATCGGTATTCAGAACGGTTTGGATTATTTGGAGAAAATGCATTTTTCCGGAATCAGCGTGAAGGATAACGATGCCTTGGCGGTTTCCATCGGCGGCTTTACCAACGGTCTTCGTGTGGTGGATATGGCGAAGGGCTATTCCACCCTGGCCAATGGGGGCGTATACAGCAATAAAACCTGCATTCTCAAGATTGAATCCGATAAAGACGGGGTGGTGGCAGATGAGAAGACCATCCAGAATACCCAGGTCTTCCGAGAAGATACCGCCTTTATTATGACGGACATTTTAAAGGGAACCATGAATACGGAGTATGGTACCGGCCGTGGTTTACAGCTGAAAAACAAGATGCCGGCAGCAGGAAAAACCGGAACCAGTAACGGCTCAAAGGATACCTGGTTCTGCGGCTATACCAAATATTATAGTGCGGCAATCTGGGTTGGCCATGATATGCCTGTGGAAATGCCGGGAATCTACGGTGCCACCTATGCCGGAAAAATCTGGAAAAATACCATGGATATTCTTCATGAGGATCTGGAGCCGGAGGATTGGGAAGTGCCGGATACTGTAGTCAAAGAGGCGGATGAAAAGTCCGGCATTACAGACTACGTTTCCAAGACCGCAAAGCAAAGAGGCGAAGAGAATCGGAAGAAGAAGGCGGAAAAGGAAACCAAGGCACAGATAGAGAAGGACATCAAGACCTATGAGGCTATGAAGATTCAGAAGCTGGAGGATGTCTTTACCGCCAGAACCCTTTTCGGAAAAATCCGGGATTCCTTAAATGATATTACGGATGAAAAATTCAAAAAGGAATATCAGGAGCGACTTTTTACAAAGCAAAAAGAGTTCCTGGTGATTGAGGATAAATGGAAAGACGAGATTGATGCTTACATTGCCAAGAAGGAAGAAGAATCCAGAGTACAGGAATCTATAGCGGAAAGTAAGGCAAAGGAAGCGGAGGAAAAGGCGCAGAAGAATGCCAAGCGAGAGTCCTTCTTATCCGCTCTGACCGGTTTACAGAGCTTAGAGTATAGAGACGGAGATACAGAGGCATTGATTAATGATGCTATCGAACGGTTGCAGGAGCTGAACGGTAGTGAAGACTATTACAGCTTGAGTCAACAGCTGGATGCGGCAATTCGCCGTGTTCGAAGCCTGCCCAAGAAGGAAGAAGAAACGCTGGAGAGTAAGAGTGGAGAAGGCTCTCCCTTCTATAGCGGCCCCGGACCGGGAAATTACCTGGGAGAGCGAGACAGCAACAACGGCCCGGGAGTAAGCCCATAGAGGGTTCTACGAAGGAACCGATTCGGGAGTAAGCCCATAGAGGAATCTACGAAGGAACCGATCCGGGAGGAGTTCTTAGGAAGGAAAATGGTTTATGGCAATAGGGAAAATTCATCCGGCTTGCAAACAGTATTTATGGGGAGGAGAAAAGCTAATCAGGGAATACGGGATATCCTCTCCTAAGACTCCCCTTGCGGAAGCTTGGGTGCTTTCCGCCCATCCGGATGGAGACAGTCGAATCAGCTTTTCCGACGAGTCGCGTTTTTCTGAAGGAGCGGCATCTTCTGAAGGGGCGAAGTCTTCTGAAGGAACGGAATCTTCAGAAGGAAGATTTTTTTTCGAAGGAACGACATCTTCTGAAGGGGGATTTTTTTCTGAAGGAGATAGTTGTTCCCATGGAGAAAGCTTTGCCGATTACCTTAAATCCCATCCTGAAGCAGCGGGTAGTTTGGGTAAAGCCTTTCCTTTTTTCCCAACGCTGATTAAACTGATTGATGCGAAGAAAGCCCTGTCCATTCAAGTGCATCCCGATGACAGCTTTGCTTTATCCCGGGAAGGGCAATACGGCAAAACGGAGATGTGGATCGTCTTGGAACGGGAGGAAGGCGCTTTTCTTTATTTCGGCTTTCAAAAAGACTATACGGAAGAAGAAATCCGAAGAGCGATAGAGGAGGAAAACTTTCCTTCTCTTCTTTGTAAGGTGATGGTAGAACCGGGGGATGTATTTTTCATCCCGGCAGGAACCGTGCATGCCATCGGAGCCGGTATCCTGCTTGCGGAAGTACAGCAAAACTCCAACCTGACCTACAGAGTTTACGATTACGGCAGAAAAGACGCCCAAGGAAATACCAGAGAACTGCATGTGGAGAAGGCTTTGGAGGTGATGGACCGAAAACAGCTTTCCTCTTATAGGCAAGAAGCATTCAAAAAGCAAGGAACAAAGGCGGTAGAAGAAAACGCGGCAGAAAAAAGCGCGGAAGGAAAAGACGCGGCAGGAAAAAACGTCTACCTGGAACGAATCGGTTCCTGTGAATATTTTACGGTAGACAGACTTTGCTTAGAGGACAATGCTTTCTATAGCGGAAAACTGACAAAAGAGAGTTTCCTTTCCCTCTTGGTTTTGGAGGGAGAAGGGGTACTTATAGAAGAAACTAAGTGCTGTGAGGACATGCATCAGGAAAGTTCTACGGAGTATAAACAGGAAAAATGCTCTTTCGCGGGGAAAAAGGAACAACGATTTGTGAAAAAGGGAGAAAGCTATTTCCTCCCTGCAGAAGAGGGGCAGTGGTCTTTGAAGGGGACAGGAAAGTTTTTATTGACTTTCCTTAGCGAAAAGGACTGCGTCCGGGAGGATTAAGCAGTTTAAAGTATTTAGTAACATTGAAGGAAGAAGCAATATTGAAGGAAGAAGCAATATTGAAGGAAAAAGCAGAATTCAAGGGAAAAGCAATATTCAAGGGAAGGGAAAGAAAAGTATGAAAGCAATTTCTGTAAAGCAAATGAGTTTAGCAGCCATTATGACAGCGGTAAGCTGTATCTTATCGCCGATTTCCATTAATATCGGGCCTGTACCGATTTCTTTAGGTACCTTTGCGGTTTGCCTATCGGTAACGATTTTAGGAAGAAATCTGGGAATGCTTTCTTATCTTTTATATCTCTTGCTGGGCTTCATCGGCTTACCGGTTTTTTCGAATTATGGTGCCGGTGTGGAAAAGCTTCTGGGACCCACAGGAGGCTATTTAATCGGAATGATTTTCCTTGCCTTTTTTGGAGGCTATGCAGTGGATCGTTTTTCCAAAAGTTTTATAAAGCAGTATCTGGGCTTGGCCTTCGGCATTGTCCTTTGCTATTTACTGGGGACTTTATGGTTGGGAAAGGTTTTGTCTATGGATTTTGGAAAGGCCTTATCGGTAGGCGTGCTGCCCTTTATTCTTCCGGATGCTGTTAAGGTCTTTTTGGCACTGGCTTTGGGAAGAAAAATTAGGAGCAGACTGTCCTTTTTGCAGGCAGAATAAAATTTTGGTATAGGGAGTAAGGATGGAAGGTCAATTTTCAAGAACCGAGCGATTGCTAGGGTCTGAGGCAGTGGAAAAGCTAAGTAAAGCGAAGGTAATTGTTTTCGGTATCGGAGGAGTGGGAGGCTATTGTGTAGAGTCCCTTGTGAGAAGCGGAGTCGGTCAAATCGATGTGGTGGATGATGATGTGGTTTGCTTAAGCAATTTGAACAGACAAATCATTGCCACAAGAGATACTGTAGGAAGAGCCAAGGTAGAGATTGCGGAGGAAAGGATTCATTCCATTAATCCGGACTGTAAAGTCCGAGCTTTTCGCTGTTTTTATTTACCGGAAACCAAAGATCAGTTTGACTTTTCTGCTTATGATTATGTGGTGGATGCAGTGGACACGGTGGCGGCAAAGCTGTCTTTGATTGAAGCGGCCAAGGAAGCGGGTGTACCGATTATTTCCGCCATGGGAGCAGGCAATAAGCTGAATCCCGCCGGGTTTAAGGTGGCGGATTTGTATGAAACCAGGATTTGTCCCCTGGCCAAGGTGATGAGAAGAGAATGTAAAAAAAGAGGAATAGAAAGCCTGAAGGTAGTGTATTCCGAAGAAATGCCCAGAAAGCCCATAGAGCCCATAGAGCAAACGGGGGCAGCTCAAACTGCTTCAGAGAGTTCCCACACCGAGCCAAGTGGAGCGGAAGCAGAGCTTCCCAAAGCTAAGGGGAAACGGTCTGTCCCCGGTTCCGTTGCCTTTGTTCCTCCTGTGGTAGGTTTAATTATGGGAGGGGAAATCGTAAAGGATTTACTACAGTAGTTCAGGGATTTAACGGAAGGTAGAGCATTATATTTTAGTTGAAACCGGAAAATCTTATGGCTTTTGGACTTATGATTTATCCCTTTAAAGACGAAAATCTTTAGATAGGATAAAGGAGTGGAAGGATGTCACTGAGAAAACCCAAGGATAAGGAACTGGAAAGCTATATAGAGAGCCATATCGAAGAAGCCATTGAAAAAGAGTGGATTCAGGTGTATTTGCAGACCAATATTCGTGGATTATCAAAGCGTGTCTGCGGAGCGGAAGCTCTATCCCGTTGGATAGATCCGGTATATGGGATGATTTCTCCGGGAGAGTTTATTCCAGTGCTGGAGAAAAAAAGAAAGATACATCTTCTGGACCGATATGTAATGGAAACAATATGTCGGGAGCTTGGAGAAAGAAGAAGGCGAGGACAGTTTATCGTACCTATTTCGATGAACTTTTCCCGTCTGGATTTTGACGTACCCACACTTCTTCAAGAGATGGAAGAAATCATGGAGCGGAATTCCTTGCCGAGAAATTATGTTCACATTGAAATTACGGAAAGTGCCGTAATGGAAAATGAAGCCTATATGAAGGATACGGTAAGAGAATTGCACACTCTGGGCTATAAGGTATGGATGGATGATTTCGGCTCAGGATATTCTTCTTTGAATCTCTTAAAAGAGTTTGAATTTGATACTTTCAAGATTGATATGCGTTTCCTCAGTGATATGGGGAAAAAGTCTCTTATTATCATTTCTTCCATTCTGTATATGGCGAAGGAAATTGGAATTCATACGGTAGCGGAAGGTGTGGAAACGGAAGAGCAATTTCGTTTTTTGAAGGTGGCAGGTTGTGAAAGAATGCAGGGCTATTATTTTGCAAGACCTGAAGCCATGAAGGAGTGGTTTGTTTCCATGGAAGAAAGCTACGAAATGGAGACGGAAGAAGATTGCTACCTGTACGATGAAATCGGCTTTGTCAATATTATCAGTCCCGTGCCCTTTGATTTGGAACGCTCCGATTCTTCCCCCAGCATTCACGGCTTTGAAACAGGTCAGCCGGTGGCGGTTATGTCGGAGATTGATGGGGTATTAAAACACTTGAATTTTACCAAGCCATATCGAAAGAATCTTTTGGAGCTGGGGTATGAGGGAACGCATCAATTTCAGGATTTGTTAAATGACAGGTCCATTCTTTTTACGGATAAAATGCGGGATATTATGGATTTAGCCAGGAAATCCGGAAGAATTGAAGCCATGGATTTTTTATCCGGGGGTAGGCATTGTCAATTTCAGACCAGACTGGTAGCCCGAAAAGGAAATAAAAATATCTTCTTGGTGCGCTTGGATATTCTGTCTAATATCAGAAGATTTCAAAAGAATAAGGAGTTTCAGGAGGCCTTAAGCCCGCTGTATACCGTCTATGATATGGTTTTTGTTTTTGATTTAAAGGAGAACTTGCTAAATCCGGTTTATGTCAATGAAATCTATGAAGGGGTTCATGAGAGCAGCAATCTTCGGGGAGAAATTGAAAAGTTTGTGGAAAACAAGGTCTATCCGAAGGACAAGGAAGCCTGCTGGCAGTTCTTGAATCCTGATACTATGGCGAAAAGAGTGGAAAGTGCGGAGAAGGATTTTATTTTGGCGTATTTCAGGAGCAAAAATCGTAAGAACGAATATGTATGGAAGCGTTTCGTCTTAATCCGTTCTCATGAGCGCTCAAAGCAGGAAAGGGTGATTTTCGGTATTCATACCTTGAATATGGATAAAGTATCTATGATGCATAAAGAAGATCAACAAATCATTCAAGAAGAGGATTTTTTTGATCGTTAGAAATCTTTGTATGGGTGTAGAGTATTGATGTGTGTAAGTGTAGAGTATTATGTTTAAGTTCGGAGTAGTACCAATTAGATATAGGGGAACAGAGTAGGGGAAAGTTTTAAGAAAGACTAACTATTAATAGTCAAGCATAAGATTAAGATTTTTAGAATAAAATAC
>NZ_DBHIGR010000078.1:0-9596 GCF_057249185.1 Oribacterium sp. | reverse complement strand
CATCAGCACTATAAGATTTGTCTGGGTTCTCTCTTTTCTTAGTTCTTATTCGGACAATGCTCCAGCTTTCCTTTGGAATTGCATTGCAGTAAATCCTCCAGGCTATAGCGATTCACTACGGCATAGATGGCTTCGTCTATTTCCTTATATAAGGGAAAGGTGGGACAGCTGGCAGACCTTTCACAATTACTTCCCTCTTTCACACAATCCACAGGAGAGAGGGTTCCCTCCGCAGCATCTAAAATATCTCCCACGGAAATATCCTTTGCTTCCTTTAAAAGAAGATATCCTCCCTTGGCTCCCCGGACACTCTTTAAAAATCCGCCCTTCACCATCAGGGCGATAATCTGCTCTAAATATTTTACGGAAATTCCCTGTCGTTCCGCTACTTCTTTAATAGAAACGGGATTTCCTTTCTTTTCCTGTTCAGCTATATCAATCAGGGTACTTAAGGCATAACGGCCTTTGGTTGAAATCATCATATTCTTTTCCTCCATAGCTTTTTTATATCCTAGCATAGCACTGGGAGTTTTGACAAGTTTATTAAAAAAAGCAATGTTCAAGAGAATGGTTTTTTAGTAAAATGGCATTACTGATTTCACAAAAAGGAGAGCCTATGTCTAAAATTGATTTTGCCATAAACGAAGAAGGAAAAAGAATTTCTATTCTTTCCGATAAAATTAACCGTCACGGATTTATAGCCGGAGCAACGGGAACAGGTAAGACGGTAAGCTTAAAAGTTTTAGCGGAAAAGTTTTCTTCCCTGGGAATTCCGGTGTTTCTATCCGATGTAAAGGGAGACTTATCCGGTCTATTAAAGCCGGGAGAAGCCAAAGAAGGAATTGAAAAGAGAAGAGAAGAATGCAAGCTTACGGAAGAAGAATTCCGTTATCAGGGATTCCCTGTGGAGCTTTTTGCCCTATCCAAAGAGGAGGGGATTCCTCTTCGCTGTACGATTTCGGAGATGGGTCCCTTACTCTTAAGTCGAGTGCTGAATTGCACGGATGTACAGAGTGATATTTTGCGCGTGGTCTTTAGGATTGCGGATGAGGAAGGGCTTTTGCTGATTGACACCAAGGATCTTCGCTCCGTATTGCAGTATGTGGCGGAAAACAGTAAGGAGTACAGTACTTCCTTTGGAAATCTTCCTACCCAGAGTTTAAATGCCTTAATCCGTTCCGTAGTAGCCTTGGAAGAGGCGGGAGGAAAGGAATTCTTTGGAGAGCCTGCTTTGGATGTAAAGGATTTCTTCAGGCAGAATGAGAAGGGACAGGGGATTATCCATATTTTTAATGCCAAGAGAATTATGGGAGAGCCGAAGCTGTATTCCACCTTCCTGCTTTACCTTTTATCGGAGCTTTATGAGCTGCTTCCGGAGGTTGGGGATTTGGAGAAGCCCCGCTTTGTCTTTTTCTTTGATGAAGCCCATCTCCTTTTTGATGATGCTCCCAAGGCTTTATTGGAAAAATTAAATCAAATCACCCGTTTGATTCGAAGCAAGGGGGTAGGAATTTATTACATTACCCAAAGTCCTTCGGATATCCCGGATGCCATCTTGGCTCAGTGCGGAAATAAGATTCAGCATGGCTTAAGAGCCTATACTCCAGCAGAACGTAAGAAAATTCGTGCGGCAGCAGACAGCTTCCGGGAAAATCCTGCATTTTCCTCCGAGGAGGTACTGGAGAATCTGGGGACAGGAGAGGCTTTGATTTCCTGCTTAGAGGAAGATGGAAGCCCTGCCATAGTGGAAAAGGCTAAGATTTTCCCGCCCCAGTCTTATCTGGGAGAGGCAAGCCCGGAGGAGCAGGATAGAGCTATCAAAGCGTCAAGCCTCTATATTCGCTATGGAGAGGCAGTGGACCGGGATTCCGCCTATGAATTCTTGCATAGAAAGGGAAAGGAAGAGCAGGAGCGTTTCCAGAAGGAATTAGAAGAAAAAGAAGCAGAGAAAAACCGTCTTCTTCAGGAAAAGGCGGAGGAGAAGGAAAGAGCTAAGCAGGAGAAAGAAGAGGAGAGAGTCCAAAGACTTAAGGAAAAGGAAGAAGAAAAGGAACGCCTTCGTCAGGAACGGGAAATGGAAAAAGAAAGATCCAAGCAAAAGACCGTAATGAAATCCGTAGGACGCTCCGTTTCCGGCTCCATAGGCCGGGAAATTGGCTCCGGCATCGGAAAATCCGTCTTTGGAAAAGGCTTGGGAAGACGACTGGGTGGAAATATCGGTGCTGCCTTTGGAAGAGGCATCCTGGAAACCCTCTTTGGGAAATAAGGGGTGATGTAGTACCCACGGGCTCAGATTACCCCTTATTCCGGACCTATATGCACAAAAATTGTATTCGTTTATTTTTACATTGCTCCTGTATCCATAGGAACAAAGAGGCTCACACAGGCCAGAGCCACCATCAGGACGATATCTACCCATAAGAGGGGAGAGGAAAAGAATTGCTTTAAGGAAAGGGAGTGTTCCTTTTCGTATTGTCTGTCTTCTGCCAAGTCTTTTCTAGTTTTTACAACATAGTAGATGCCATATCCCAAACCGGCAAGAAGGAATAGACTGTAGATACCCTGAATCAGAGTTGAACCCTGAGACAGGTTGTTTACCACAATGGCCAAAAGGTTATTACTGAAATGCAGTAGGATGGAATAGGGAAGGCCGTAACGATCTCTGATGAAGAAGAGAATAAGGCCCATACTGAAGGCCGGTGCAAATTGCAGGAAATTGCTGTGCATTAAAGCAAAGAAAAATGCGGTGTAAAAAGCTGCAAAATATTTTCCGTAGGAACGGAAACGACGATAAAAGATTCCGCGAAAAACCAGTTCTTCCATAAGGGGAGCCACCAAAATCGTATAAAACAGCATAGGAGCATTCGTCAGGCTCCCCCCTCTTGCCGCTTCTTCGGAAAAAGATAAGTTTAATCCAAGCTTGGTAAAGAGCGTCATAATCGGGATATTTATGATTCCTCCTATCCACTGGGCGGCTTGGAAAAGCATAAAATAATGCAGAAAAGACAGGACACTAAAGCTTGGTTTTTCCGGACCTGGCTCTGTGACTGTTTCTTTAGGAAAGATATTGTCCAAAAGACAATAGCTGATAATAACGGAAATGACCATGCAGATATATTGGTCGGATAGTAAAGGAATCTTTGTTAAGGGTAAAAGGAGAACCAAAAGTACGGCTAAAATCTGCACCGACAACACATATAACAAAAGGGCTAAGGCGCTCTTATTTAAATCTCTTTTGATTTCTAATAAATTCATTATATCTCCATTTCTATTTGTGTAATTTAAATTCTTCCAATTTTTTCTAAGTTCTTTTAATTCCTTTTACTTCTATAAATCCTTTTTGCGGCTCCTTATATTGTTGCTTCTTATATCGTTGCTTCTTATCTTTCTTCTGTTCTTTTCTTCCGAATAGCGATACAATAAAAACTCTCGATGGAAGTTGGAAAATAAGAATAAAGCAGAGTCAGGACTTTTCTACTATACAAGAAAAATAATACTTCCGCAAATTAATTTAAGGATTTGGAACAGCATAAAGTTTCATAATGAGATGCATCGGCAAAAAAAGATTTAATAAAGAAGGAAAAAATGAAAAAGTGGTATGTATACGGTAAAAAGGCAGATTTTCAGGAGTTGGGAGAGAAATTATCTCTGGATCCGGTTTTGGTTCGCATTCTTCGGAATCGAGATTTAACAACAGAAGAAGAAATGCGGAATTTTTTAGAGGGAGAAGAGATTCCCTCTCCTCTTTTCTTGCCGGACAGTATTCGTTTTTTAAATCGCCTGGAGCGAGCCATGAAAGAGGGAGAAAAAGTTCGGGTTGTAGGGGACTATGATGTGGACGGTGTTTGTGCTTCTACCATATTGGCGAAGGCACTTTCCCTATTTTTCTCCAAAGAGCAGCTTTCCGTGGTCATTCCCCATAGAATTTTAGATGGCTACGGGATTAACGAGCAGATTATCGAGGAGGCAAAGGCAGAGGGAATTTCCCTTCTGATTACCTGTGACAACGGCATTTCCGCATTTTCCGCCATGGAGAAAGCAAAGTCCTACGGTATGGATGTACTGCTTACGGATCATCATGATTTACGAAGAGATGAGGAAGGAAAGAAAAGGATTCCGGAAGCCTTTGCCGTGGTGAATCCCAAAAGAGAGGGCAGTAAGTATCCTAATGAAGAAATCTGCGGAGCCATGGTTTGCTATCTTCTTATGAAAATGCTTTTGGAAAAACGGCAAAAGGGCTTGGAGCTTTTGGAGGAGCTGGCTTGCTTTGCCGGTATTGCTACGGTTTGTGATGTGATGCCTTTACAAAAAGAAAATCGTGTTATCGTAAAGTATTGCCTGACTCATTTGCAAAAGACTCAAAATATCGGAATGCAGGCGCTTCTAAAGCAGTGTCATATCTTGCCGGAGCAGGAAATTTCCTCCTATACACTCGGTTTTCAAATCGGTCCCTGCATCAATGCGGGAGGTCGTCTGGAAAGTGCTATGCTGGCACTCTCTCTTTTTCTGGAGGAGAATGAAGGCAAGGCCGAGGAAAAGGCGGCTCACTTACTGGTCTTAAATGAAGAACGAAAGGAAATGACGAAAAAAGGGGTGGAAGAAGCCAAGGCGCTGGCGGAACAGGAAGGAGATGTGCCGCTGCTGTTTTTGGTGCTTCCCGATTTGCACGAAAGCCTTGCGGGAATCGTGGCGGGGCGGATACGGGAAGCCTTTTATCGTCCCTGCTTTATCCTTACCAACGGGGAGGACGGAAGCTGTAAAGCCTCCGGACGCTCCATTCCCGGCTATCCTATGGCAGAACGGCTGGAGGAACAAAAGGAACTGCTTTTACGTTTCGGAGGTCATCCCATGGCAGCAGGATTTTCCGTTGCCAAGGAAAATGTTCCCGGGCTAAAAAAAGCTCTTCTGCAAAATGCAAAGCTTCAGGCGGAGGATTTGGAGGAGAAGGTCTGGATTGATGTGGTTCTACCTTTCTCCTATCTAAAAGAAGACTTTGTTCGTTCCTTGTCCCGCTTGGAACCCTTCGGTAGAGGAAATGAAAAGCCTGCCTTTGCCCAGAAGAATGTTTTGCTAAAGGATTTTAAAATTGTGGGAAAAAACAAAAATGCCATCAAATTATATCTGGAAGATGAACAAGGTACACGAGTGGAAGGAGTACTCTTTGAGGATGGAGAAAAATTTTTGAACAAAAAATCTAGTCGAAATAGATTTAATCTGTTATACTATCCAAAGATTCAGGTGTACAACAACATAAAGCAACTTCAAGTGGTGGTTTCTGAGTATTTTTGGAAAGAAGATTAAGGAATATTCAGATGAAAAGGAGGCGTGAATGATCAAAGAAATCATGAATTTTATTCAAGAACATGACCCTGAGGTGGGGAAGGGAATCTGGGAAGAGTATGAAAGACAGCAAAACAACATCGAGTTGATTGCTTCTGAAAATATTGTTTCCACTACTGCAATGTTAGCTATGGGAACCGTATTAACCAACAAGTATGCGGAGGGATATCCCGGAAAGCGTTATTACGGAGGCTGTGAAGCCGTAGACGTAGTAGAAACTATTGCTATCGAAAGAGCGAAGGAATTATTCCAATGTGAATATGCAAACGTTCAACCCCACTCCGGTGCACAAGCCAATATGGCAGTTACCATGGCAATCTGTAAGCCCGGAGACAAGATTATGGGTATGAGCTTGGATGCCGGCGGACATTTAACCCATGGTTCACCCGTAAACTTCTCAGGACTTTACTTCAATATCATTCCTTACGGAATTACCAAAGAAGGCTATATTGACTATGATGCGGTAATGGAGCAGGCTTTAAAAGAGAAGCCGAAGATGATTATTGCCGGAGCTTCTGCTTATCCAAGAGTCATTGATTTTAAGCGTTTCCGTGAGATTGCCGATGCTTGTGGAGCTATCCTTTTTGTAGATATGGCGCACATTGCTGGTCTTGTTGCTGCAGGCGTGCACCCAAGCCCGATTCCTTATGCTCATGTTACTACCACAACTACCCATAAGACTTTAAGAGGACCTCGTGGCGGATTGATTTTATCCAGCAAAGAAGTGGCAGAGCAGTACAACTTCAATAAGTTCGTATTCCCCGGTGTGCAAGGCGGACCTTTAGAGCACGTCATTGCTTCTAAAGCAGTTTGCTTTGGAGAAGCTTTAAAGCCGGAGTATAAAGAATATCAGCAGCAGGTAGCGAAGAATGCGAAGGCATTGGCTGCAGCTATGATGGACAAGGGATTCCAGCTGGTATCCGGCGGAACAGAGAACCACTTAATGCTGGTGGATTTAACCAACTTCCAGGATGTTACCGGAAAGTTCCTGCAGAATGCTTGTGATGAAGTGCATATCACACTAAATAAGAATGCAATTCCCAATGATCCCCGTTCTCCATTCTTAACCTCCGGTGTAAGAATCGGAACTCCTGCAGTAACTGTTCGCGGTTTCAAAGAAGAGGATATGAAGGAAATTGCAGAATGCCTTTACAAAGTAGCTACAGACTTCGAAAGCAGCAAGGAAGAAGTAGCAAGAAGAGTAAGAGCATTAACCGATGCACATCCTATTTATGAAGGAAAATAATACAGCTTTACTTTAAAAAATAAAGAAAGCAATTCATACGAAGAGCCGTTCTGCATTATGCAGCGGCTCTTCTTTTACTTGCATTTTTTTAAGGTAAAGCATATGATAAGCTGGAAATTTTCAATGGAACGAAAACAAGAGCCTTTGGGCTTTTATAAAACAAGGAGGGAAAATGGCAGCGGTTTCCGTGATATTTCCGGTGTTCTTCCTATTATTTTTGGGAGGTCACGCCAGAAGAAGAGCTTGGATTAGCCACGAACAAAATGAGGGAGCAAAAAGAATTGCGTTGGATATCTTGTTTCCTTTCCTGATTTATCAGGTTATGGTGGAAACAAATCTGGAAAAAGGCGTATTTTTACAAATCATATTTCTGATTTTTATCTGGATGCTGGTTTACTTTCTGGGAGGACGACTTTCCAAGCTTTTACCGGCAGAATTTCAGGAAATTGCTCCCTTCCTTTGCTTGACCTGCGAAGGCGGGGCAGTGGCACTTCCCTTGTATATCAGCGTGGTGGGAAAGAGCTATACCGCCAATTTGATTCCCTTTGATATCGCGGGAATACTGATTAACTTTATCTTTGTGCCTATGATTCTCATGAACAAAAGTATAGGAGAACGGAAGCTTTTGCCCTTTGCCAAGAAAATATTTACCAGCTCCTTTATTCTTGCGGTACTTTTCGGAGTAATCATGAATGCCAGCGGCTTGCATCAAGTCCTTATGCAAAATGCAGGTTTAAAGGCTGTCTTTGACAATACCATGGAGGCGCTGACCGTTCCTATCGGCTCTCTGATATTGTTTAGCCTGGGCTACAGTATGAGACTGCACAAGGGATTTTTAGCGTCTCTGTTTACTTTGGCAGGAATCCGCCTTCTGTTTTGCGGAAGCATTATTCTGTTGTTCTTCCTGCTTTTCAAGGAGCAAATGCAGAATCGAATTTTTTCCTTCGGTGTTATTCTGTATTTCCTTTGTCCTACAGGATTTCCTGTACCTTTACAGATTAAAGGACTTTTACAAAAGGAGGAACAGGAGGAATTCGTTTCCGCCTTTATTTCCCTATTTTTACTGATTGCTCTTGCCGCCTATGCCCTTTTGGTTTTATTCTATCCGATAGTGTAGAAGCTTGGAGGACGCTGCGTATGGGGGAAGAATAGAATTCTTCTAAAGGAAAGGGCAAATACTGAAATCGGTAAAAGCCGAAAGATTAGGTAAAAAGCCGAAAGCTTAGGTAAAAAGGCGATATAAAAGCATATGTTTTTAAATGGTGATTTTGAAAGGAGATTTTTATGGAAATGAACAATAGCCCATGGCCGGGAAGACCGGGAGTGATTCCGGTAACCAGTGGTAATGCAGAGGATGCCAACCGCTATAACAGAGCCTACCTGGATCGAATCCATGTAGAAATGCGGGTGATTGACAGTACTGAGGTTTCCTTGGAGAAGGAGATTTTTGGAAAGAAATATGCCTCCCCGATTATGATGCCGGCATTTTCCCACTTGAACAAGGTGCTGGAAAATGGAAGAACGCCTATGGAGGAGTATGCTTTAGCGGCAAAGGAATTAAATGCGCTCAACTGGGTAGGGATGGAAGACAATGAAGATTATGGCAAGATTGTTGCTAAAAATCCCGATACAGTGCGGATTATCAAGCCCTTTGCGGATCATGGAAGAATACGGGAGGAAATAGATTTTGCTAGAGAGCAGGGATCTTTGGCAGTGGGAATCGACATTGATCACGTGCCGGGAACAGACGGCCGTTACGATGTGGTAGACGGAATTCCTATGGGGCCGGTGTTTAGCAAGGATTTAGCAGACTTTGTAGCCTATGCCAAGCTACCCTTTGTGGCAAAGGGCGTGCTTTCCGTTCAGGATGCACTGAAGGCCAAGGAAGCAGGCTGTGCCGCCATCGTGGTTTCCCACCATCATGGCAGACTTCCCTTCGGCATTGCTCCTCTACAGATTTTACCGAAAATCAAGGAGGCTTTACAGGATAGTAAGATGCAGATCTTCGTGGATTGCAGTATGGATACCGGCTATGATGCCTATAAGGCCTTGGCTTTAGGGGCAGATGCGGTTTCCGTAGGGCGGGGAATTCTGCAACCCCTCCTTTCCCATGGGGCGGAGGGAGTGATTTCCAAGGTGGAAAATATGCAGGAGGAGCTTCGGGAAATGATGATGTATACCGGAGTGAAGGACTGCGATTCCTTTGATGCCGGTGTTCTGTATCTTTGCTAGTAAGGAGAAAAACGGGAAGCAATCAAATAGCTTTAGTATGGAAAAGCTAAAATGGGAAATGCAAATTCTCTAAATAGATCAGCGAAAAAGAGAAATGGAAATTTCCGGAATAGATAAGCGAAAATAGAAAGGGTAAGGGATGGAAAAAAAGACCGGAGAAAAGGGATTAATGCTGGGGCATTTTGTTTTGTTACTGCTGGAGTGCATCGTTGTATTGCACGGACTGCAGGATGACGGACTGGGAACCTTTCGTTTCTATACGACCGATTCCAACCTGCTTTGCGGAATCAGTTCAGCGTTTATGCTCTTTTTCCTTTTACAAAGAAAAAATCAAGAGGGAAAGGGTGTACTCAGTAAGGCCTTACAAGGAAAAGGAGAAAGCTGGACATTTCCTCCTTCCCTTTCCCTTTTCCGCTATATTTCTTCCGTATGCCTGGCATTGACCTTCTTCGTGGTGCTTTTAGTGCTTGGACCGGAAAACGGATTTGCCCATGAATTTTTGGATGGAACAAGATTTTTCAGCCACTTGCTTTGTCCCTTCCTTTCCATTTTTCTTTTTCTCTTTATGGAAGAGAAGCGAGTCCTTCCTGTATCGGCCATAGGAAAGGCGCTGGGAGTAACATTGCTGTATGCCATCCCTCTTTTGATTTTAAATGGGATTGGTCTGGTTTCCGGTCCTTACAGCTTTCTGAAAATCCGAGAGCAGTCTGTAGGAAAAACCATCTTCTGGATTATAGCGATTTTGCTTGGCAATGCACTGCTTGCTCTGGCTTTACAG
>NZ_DBHIGR010000077.1:0-9660 GCF_057249185.1 Oribacterium sp. | reverse complement strand
TAGCCCTTATGGCGGATCCCAATGTATATGAGGTACTTCCTGTAAAGAAGGAAGTAAAGTGTGCGGTATCCGGAATCTATATTCGCTCTATCAAGTCTGTACGAGGCGGAGTGGTACCTGAGGCGCCAAAGAAAAAAGGATTTTTCGCCAACTTAAGAAAGAAGGCGGAAGACGCTGTGAAGAAGCAACAAGCAAAGAAGTAGGGCATATAAGAAACGCGGAAAATAAGAAAAGTAGAAAATAAGAAAAAGCCGGATTTTATGAGAAAGAATTAGCTTTGCGTTTTTTCGGAGGAGAGTTTTGGAATAAGGGGTAATCTGAGCCCGTTGGCACTTGCGAAAAACAAAGGAACTGAAGTTTTTCGCTTAGTGCCACTACGTGGCGAGGTTAGCGGGAGCGTGCCCCTGTTCCAAACTCTCCTCCGGAAAAAAGAGGTAGAGCAGATTGTTTTTCTCATAGAATCTGGCTTTTTTCTTTTGAAATGTTTCGCAGAAAAGCGTAAAGAGCTATATTTCTCCTTGACAGAAAAAGGTAAAGAATGGTAGTATGAAGTTTGCTTATTTGGCCGGTAGGGGGGATAACTCTGCCTATTTTTCGTCCAAAGGAAGAAAAATGTCAAAGAAAAGTGAACGTATCGTCAACTAATCCATAAATTAAAGGAGTTTCCCGAGTTGTTTTAAGCAGATTATAATACTAAAGGCAAATTGGGACAAGTTTTTTGTGGATTCTTAGCAAAGAGATGAGATATATCTCGGATATTAGGGGTGAACGGTCGATGAAAAAAAGCAAAATGCATCCGGTGCAAACCGGAAAGAATCTCAGAATGACTTTCTCTCGGAGCAAAGAAGTTCTGGAAATGCCAAACCTCATTGAAATCCAAAAGGATTCTTATGAATGGTTTTTGCATGAAGGCTTGAGGGAGGCCTTTGATGATATTTCTCCCATCCAGGACTTTGCAGGGCATCTTAGCTTGGAGTTTGTGAATTTCAAACTGGCTAAGGAAGAGGCAAAGTACAGCATAGAAGAGTGTAAGGAAAGAGATGCAACCTATGCAGCTCCCCTTAAGGTTAAAGTTCGCCTCTTTAATAAGGATAAGGAAGAAATCAATGAACATGAAATCTTCATGGGTGACCTTCCTTTAATGACAGAGAACGGCTCCTTCGTCATCAACGGTGCGGAAAGAGTTATCGTTTCTCAGTTGGTGCGTTCGCCGGGAATTTATTATGGGGTAGACCATGATAAGGTAGGTAAGGAGCTTTACAGCAGTACCGTAATTCCGAATCGTGGTGCCTGGATTGAGTACGAAACAGACTCCAATGACGTATTCTTCGTTCGTGTAGACAGAACCAGAAAGGTACCGGTTACTGTCTTTATTCGTGCGCTTGGCGTAGGTTCCAACAAGGATATTCTTGATTTATTCGGAGAAGATCCAAAGCTCTTAGCTTCTATCGACAAAGATCCTTCTGAAAATTACCAGGAAGGTCTCTTAGAGTTATACAAAAAAATTCGACCGGGAGAACCGCTTTCCGTGGACTCCGCCCAATCCCTATTGAATTCCATGTTTTTTGACCCAAGACGCTATGATTTAGCCAAGGTGGGACGATACAAGTTCAACAAGAAATTACATTTTAAGAACAGAATCAAGGGCCATGTATTGGCTGAGGCTGTTTATGCACCGGAGACCGGAGAACAGCTGGCTGAGGCAGGTGCAACCGTTAGCCAGGAATTGGCGGAGCAGATTCAGAATGCCGCTGTTCCCTTTGTTTGGATTGACGGACCTACAAGAACCGAGAAGGTGCTTTCTTCCATGCAGGTGGATATTAAGGAGTGGATTCCCGCTTCCATCAATCCTGAGGAGTGCGGCATCAATGAATTAGTATTCTATCCTGCCTTAAAGGAGCTTTTAGCTTCCGTGGAAGGACAGGGAGAGGACGCACTGAGAGATGGGATTCGTAAGAATATTCACAGCCTGATTCCAAAGCATATTACTAAGGAAGATATTTTTGCTTCCATTAACTATTTACTGAATCTGGATGAAGAAATCGGCACAGTGGACGATATTGACCATCTGGGAAATCGTCGTATCCGTGCCGTTGGAGAGCTTTTACAGAACCAGTATCGTATCGGATTGTCCCGTATGGAAAGAGTAGTAAGAGAGAGAATGTCCACCCAGGATATTGATGAAATTACTCCTCAATCCTTAATCAATATTAAGCCCGTAACGGCAGCGGTAAAGGAATTCTTCGGTTCCTCCCAGCTGTCTCAGTTCATGGACCAGAACAACCCGCTTTCCGAGCTTACCCATAAGAGGAGACTTTCCGCATTGGGACCCGGCGGTCTTTCCAGAGATCGGGCAGGTTTCGAGGTGCGAGATGTACACTATACCCACTACGGAAGAATGTGTCCTATCGAGACCCCTGAAGGACCGAACATCGGTTTGATTAACTCCTTGGCTTCTTATGCAAGAATCAATGAGTACGGTTTTATCGAGGCGCCTTACTTAGTGGTAGATAAGACCGATCCGGCCAATCCGGTGGTTACCAATCAGGCGGTATATCTTGCCGCAGACGAGGAAGACCAGTTCGTGGTTGCTCAGGCAAATGAGCCTCTGGATGAGGAAGGACATTTTAAGCATGATAACGTTTCCGGTAGATATCGGGATCAGACTTCTGCTTTTCCCAAGACCAGTATTGATTTAATGGACGTATCCCCGAAGATGGTATTCTCGGTAGCGACTTCCATGATTCCTTTCCTGCAAAACGATGACGCGAACCGTGCCCTGATGGGATCCAACATGCAGCGTCAGGCAGTGCCACTTTTGATTACCGAATCTGCAGTGGTGGATACCGGTATGTCCAGCAAGGCGGCGGTAGACTCCGGAGCCTGCGTAGTGGCGAAGAACAGTGGAGAGGTTACTCTTTCTTCTTCTGCAAGAATCTTGATTAAGAGAGATAAGGACGGAGGAATTGACGAGTATAAGCTGATGAAGTTTATGCGTAGTAACCCCAGTAACTGTTATAACCAAAAGCCCATTGTCAATACCCATGACAGGGTAGAGGCAGGGGATGTTATTGCAGACGGTCCTTCTACAAAGGACGGCGAGATTGCCTTAGGAAAGAACCCCTTAATCGGATTTATGACTTGGGAAGGTTACAACTACGAGGACGCGGTTTTACTTTCCGAGCGTTTGGTACAAAACGATGTTTACACCTCCGTTCATATTGAAGAGTATGAGTGTGAGGCCAGAGATACAAAGTTAGGACCTGAAGAAATTACCTCCGACGTTCCCGGTGTAGGTGATGATGCCTTAAAGAATCTGGACGAAAGAGGAATTATCCGTATCGGTGCGGAGGTTCGTGCCGGAGATATTCTTGTAGGTCGTGTGACTCCTAAGGGAGAGACAGAGCTTACCGCCGAGGAGCGTTTGCTTCGTGCCATCTTCGGTGAGAAGGCAAGAGAAGTAAGAGATACCTCCTTAAAGGTACCTCACGGTGCTTACGGAACCGTTATTAACACCATGGTTTATACCAGAGAGAATTCCGACGAGTTGGCTCCGGGAGTTTCCCAGTCTGTTCGTATCTATATCGCCCAGAAGAGAAAAATCGGTGTGGGAGATAAGATGGCGGGACGTCACGGAAACAAGGGTGTAGTTTCCCGGGTGCTTCCTGTAGAGGATATGCCATACCTGCCAAACGGTCGTCCCCTGGATATCGTATTGAATCCTTTGGGTGTTCCTTCCCGTATGAATATCGGACAGGTCTTGGAGTTACATCTTTCCTTAGCGGCAAAGGCTCTGGGCATTGATGTTTCTACCCCGATCTTTGACGGTGCAACCGAGGTGGATATTCAGCAGACCCTTTTACTGGCAAATGATTATGTAAATCTTTCTTGGGAAGAATTTTCCGAGAAGCATAAGGAAGAATTGGATCCGGAAGTATATGCTTACTTGGGCGAGCATCTTGACCACCGTAAGGAATGGCAGGGTGTGCCTATCGGCATTGACGGAAAGATACAGCTGAGAGACGGAAGAACCGGAGAGAAATTTGACAGTCCTACTTCCATCGGCTTCATGCATTATTTGAAACTTCACCACTTGGTAGACGATAAGATTCATGCCCGTTCTACCGGTCCGTACTCCATGGTTACCCAACAGCCTCTGTGAGGTAAAGCTCAGTTTGGTGGACAGCGTTTCGGTGAGATGGAGGTTTGGGCATTGGAGGCTTACGGTGCTGCTTATACCCTTCAGGAAATCCTTACTATGAAGTCCGATGATGTGGCAGGTCGTGTAAAGACCTATGAAGCCATCATCAAGGGACAAAACATTCCGGCGCCGGGAGTACCCGAGTCCTTTAAGGTTCTTTTAAAGGAAATGCAGGCTCTGTGTCTGGACATGAGAGTGCTGGATGAGAATCAGCAGGTGGTAGAGATTACAGAAGATCTTTACGATGCAAATCAGGATATGCACAGACTTTTATCCAGCGGTGACTATCGTCAGGATAAGCAGGAAAACTTCGGAGCCTACGGCTATACCAAGCAGGAATTCCAGGATGGAGAGCTGGTGGATGCCGAGGAAAATGAAGAGAGCGCAGAAGAGGATGACTCTATAGAAGAGCTGGATCAGGATGATTTTTATTCCTTAGCTTCCGACTTCGGTGATGATGGTGATAACGAGTAGAGGAGGAAAAATGGCAAACTTTCAAAGTGGAAATGAGCCGGTACAATTTGATTCCATAAAAATTGGTTTGGCTTCCCCGGAAAAAATTCTGGACTGGTCCTATGGAGAAGTAAAGAAGCCGGAAACCATTAACTATAGAACCCTGAAGCCGGAGAAGGACGGATTATTCTGCGAAAGAATTTTCGGACCGGTAAAGGACTGGGAATGTCACTGTGGAAAATATAAGAAGATTCGCTACAAGGGTGTGATTTGTGATCGTTGTGGTGTAGAGGTTACCAAGTCTTCTGTACGTAGAGAGCGGATGGGGCATATCGCCTTAGCGGCTCCCGTATCCCACATTTGGTACTTCAAGGGAATTCCTTCCCGTATGGGACTTATTTTGGATATCAGTCCCAGAATTCTGGAAAGAGTTCTGTATTTTGCCTCCTATGTGGTTCTGGATCCCATGGAAACAGGATTAAACTATAAGGATGTGCTTTCCGAGAAGGAATATAGAGATGCCGTAGAGCAGTACGGTTACGGCAACTTCAGAGTAGGAATGGGTGCGGAAGCGGTATATGAGCTGCTTTCCAACATTGATCTGGAGAAGGAGTATACGGACCTTCGTGGAGAGCTGGACAGCTCCTCCGGACAGAAGAGAGCCCGTATTGTAAAGCGTTTGGAAGTGGTGGAAGCCTTCCGTTCCTCCGGAAATAAGCCGGAGTGGATGATTCTATCCCACCTTCCCGTAATTCCTCCCGATTTACGTCCTATGGTACAGCTGGATGGCGGACGTTTTGCTACCTCTGACTTAAATGACCTGTATCGTAGAATTATCAATAGAAATAACCGTCTGGCAAGACTCTTGGAGCTTGGAGCACCGGAAATTATCGTGCGAAACGAGAAGAGAATGTTACAGGAGGCAGTGGATGCCCTTATCGACAACGGTAGAAGAGGACGTCCTGTAACCGGTCCCGGAAACCGTGCTTTAAAGTCCCTTTCCGATATGTTAAAGGGTAAGCAGGGACGTTTCCGTCAGAACCTTTTAGGAAAGCGTGTAGATTACTCCGGACGTTCCGTAATCGTAGTAGGACCGGAATTAAAGATTTATCAGTGCGGTGTGCCTAAGGAGATGGCTATCGAGCTCTTTAAGCCCTTCGTTATGAAGGAGCTGGTAAAGAGCAACAAGTCTCATAACATTAAGAATGCCAAGAAGATGGTGGAAAGACTGGATCCATTGGTTTGGGATATCCTGGAGGATGTTATTAAAGAGCACCCGGTTATGTTAAACCGTGCCCCTACCCTGCACCGTTTGGGAATTCAGGCCTTCGAGCCGATTCTGGTAGAGGGTAAGGCGATTAAGCTTCACCCGCTGGTTTGTGCGGCCTTCAATGCGGACTTCGATGGAGACCAGATGGCGATCCACCTTCCTTTAACACAGGAAGCACAGGCAGAGTGCCGTTTTATGTTGCTTTCTCCCAACAACCTCTTGAAGCCTTCTGACGGTGGTGTGGTTGCGGTACCTTCTCAGGATATGGTACTGGGTGTGTATTATTTAACCCAGGAAAGAGAAGGAGACAAGGGAGAGGGAATGCTCTTCAAGTCTATTAATGAAGCTATTTTGGCTTATGAGAATCACTATGTAACCCTTCATGCGAAGATCCGTTGTAAGGTGAAGAAGGAATTCTTACAGGAAGACGGTAGCAAGAAGGAAGAAGAAGGTATTATTGAGACTACTGTGGGAAGACTTCTCTTCAATGAGATTATTCCGCAGGATTTAGGATTTATTGACCGTTCTTTACCGGAGAATCGTTTCCTTCCGGAAATCAATTTCCTGGTAAAGAAGAAGAACCTAAAGCAGATTCTGGAAAAGGTAATGGATGTGCATGGGGCTATGCAGACCGCGTTAACCTTGGATGATATTAAGTCCATCGGTTATAAGTTCTCTACAAGAGCGGCAATGACCGTATCCATCCACGATATGACCGTTCCGGAGACTAAGGAAACTCTCTTGGAAGAGGCACAGAAGACTGTGGATAGAATTGCCAAGAACTTCCGCAGAGGTTTGATTACTGAAGAAGAGCGTTACAAGGAAGTTATCGAGACCTGGAAGAACACCGATGAACAGCTTACTCATGACCTCTTAACAGGACTGGATAACTACAACAACATCTTCATGATGGCTGACTCCGGAGCCCGTGGATCCGATAAGCAGATTAAGCAGCTTGCCGGAATGCGTGGACTCATGGCGGATACAACCGGTAAGACTATCGAACTTCCCATTAAGTCCAACTTCCGTGAAGGTCTGGATGTATTGGAGTACTTTATCTCCGCTCACGGAGCACGTAAGGGACTTTCCGATACTGCTCTTCGTACAGCGGACTCCGGATACTTAACAAGACGTTTGGTAGACGTATCTCAGGATTTGATTATCCGTGATCTGGACTGCTCCGAGGGAAGAGAGACCATTCCTTCCTTGGAAATTACAGAGCTTTCCGACGGACAGGAAAAGATTGAGTCCTTGCAGGAGAGAATTACCGGCCGTTATGTGGCGGAGGATATCATTGATCCGGAAACCGGAAATATGGTCATTAAGGCAAACCACATGGTAACCCCGAAGAGAGCGCCACAGGTTATGGATGCTTTAAACAAGATGGGCAGAAAGTCCATTCGTATTCGTACCGTTCTGACCTGTCGTTCCAAGTCCGGTATCTGTGCAAAGTGTTACGGAGCAAACTTAGCAACAGGAAAGCCGGTTGAGGTGGGAGAGGCAGTAGGAACCATCGCTGCACAGTCCATCGGAGAACCGGGAACACAGCTGACCATGAGAACCTTCCATACCGGAGGTGTGGCAGGTGGAGATATTACCCAGGGTCTTCCCCGTGTAGAGGAGTTGTTCGAGGCCAGAAAGCCTAAGGGACTTGCCATTCTTACGGAGATTCCCGGTGTTGTAGAAATTCGTGACACCAAGAAGAAGAGAGAGGTTATCGTAACCGACAACGAAAAGGCTCAGTCAAAGACTTACCTGATTCCTTACGGATCTCGTTTAAAGGTTACAGATGGACAGGTTCTGGAAGCCGGAGACGTATTAACCGAAGGATCCATCAATCCTCATGATCTTCTGAAGATTAAGGGCGTTAAAGCTGTACAGGAATACATGATTTCCGAAGTGCAGAGAGTATACCGTTTACAGGGTGTAGAAATCAACGATAAGCATATCGAGATGATTGTGCACCAGATGATGAAGAAAGAGCGTGTCAATGAAGCAGGAGATTCCCGCTTTATCCCGGGAACCACTGTAGATCGCTTAGACTTCGAAGATGAAAATGAGAGACTCATTGCAGAAGGAAAGGTACCTGCAGAAGGAAAGAGAACCATGTTGGGAATTACCAAGGCTTCCTTGGCTACCGATTCCTTCATGTCTGCAGCATCCTTCCAGGAGACCACCAAGGTTCTTACTGAAGCGGCTATCAACGGTAAGATTGACCACCTCATCGGTTTGAAGGAAAACGTTATTATCGGTAAGCTGATTCCTGCAGGTACAGGAATGCGTCGATATAGAAACGTTAAACTTTCTACTGATAAGGAAGAAGTGGTAGATACTTCCGACGTACTTAGCAACGAGGTTAATGAACCTTTAAGCACAGAAGAGATTTTTGATGCGGATCCCAAGGGATTATCCGGATTATCCGCAGCCCTAAGAGCAATCAAAGAGGGCGAAAACGAGTTATAAATTCAGCTTTAAAAAAGGGAGGCGAAAAGCCTCCCTTTTTTACAATTCATAACGAGTATCCTGCGCAAAGCGTGCGATATCTCGTTTGTAGTGGGCATATAAAATAGAACTTTCATACAGTATAGCTCTGATGAGTGGGTAATCTGAGCGTGCCCAAATTTCAGACCTATACTGTATGAAAGGCTAAGAAATATTTTCAATAAAAATAAAAGATTATGTGACCAATTCCTTCCTTTTACCGTTTATAAGGTAGAGAGAAGAATATTGCAGTACTTTCTGGTCAACGAGATACCGCATATTACGCCGGTAATACTCGTTAAGAAGGAAAAGACTGACCTGCAACATCAGGGCATAAGCCAAGGAGGAAATTATGAAAAAAAGGAAGGAAAAGAGAAAAATATCTGTTTTGGCAATAGGATATTGTGCCGCCATTTTATCCGCAGGAGTATTGACAGCTTGTAGCGGAGCAAGAAAAGACACAAGCTATAGAGAGGATAACTCTATTAAGAGTGCGGTATATGGGGAGGCAGAGGCTGAAAGATCTGATGAAGCAGCTTTTGCAGGAGCACAGGTGGCAAAATCCAATGCCGGAAAGGATTCTGTAGTTACTAAGGAAAATGAAGTGCCCGGAGCCTTTCAGGGAGAAGCCGCTGAGGCGACCGTTCCGGAAGTAAGCAATCCTGATTCCAATACGCCTGATTCCAATACTCCCGATGTTGGGGAGGACCCCAATGTTCAGATTTCGGAAAAAAAGATTCGTACCGTGAATATGGAAATCGATACAAAGGATATTCCGGAAAAAGCAAAGGCGCTTCGAGAAAAAGTGAAAGCAATGTCCGGCTATGTGGAATCAGAGGATTTTCAGGATAATGACAGCTATAGCGACTTTAGAAGAATGTATTTTACCATTCGTATTCCAAAGGATAAGATGGATGAATTCCTTAGCTTCGTGGAAGGAGAGGGACAAATTAAGTCTCGCAACGAGAATCTGGAAGATGTTCGTTTACAGTACCATGATGCCCAGGCTCATAAGAATTCTTTAGAAAAGGAGCAGGAGAGGGTTCTGGCTTTGATAGACAAGGCAGAAAATCTGGATCAGCTTCTGATTTTGGAAAATCGTTTAACTGAGATACGCTATCAGTTGGAGAATTACGGAAGCCAAATTCTGGAATATGACAACAGGATTAACTTTGCTACCTTAAACCTGACTTTGACGGAAAAGTCAAAGCCGGAGGCAAGAGAGCAGAAGGAGGAAGGCTTTAAGGATAGATTG
>NZ_DBHIGR010000076.1:0-9712 GCF_057249185.1 Oribacterium sp. | reverse complement strand
ACATCATTGTCTTTCCTCAAAATCACTTTTCCGAGAAACAGAAGTGAGCGTAAAACATTTTCCTTTCATAGACCGGAAAGAGCCTGTCCGAAGGGGAAATTTTTTTTATCTTGAAAGCGAAAGAAATTTTGCGAAAGAGATTCTGTTTTCTGAAATAAGACAGGGAAAGACGGCAAAGAAAGAAGGAGAATAATATGGAGTCTATTGTTACTTATCATGCAACGAAGGTAAGCCCTCAGGAAGTACAGAGAAAGGCAGAGGAGCAGTATGCCGGCGGATATTTCTGCTGTGAGGCGGTAATGTCCGTAATCCGTGACGCTTTCCAGGCTGATGTTCCGGAGTCCGTTATTGCCATGTCTTCCGGTATGTCTATCGGAGCAGGTCGTTCCGGCTGTATGTGCGGAGCTTTAAACGGCGGAATCCTTGCTCTTGGTATGTTCTTCGGTAGAACAACACCGGACGGACCTAAGGATCCAAAGGTAAATGCTTTAATGGCATTGTCCAAGGAATTACACGATTGGTTCAGAGACTCCAACGCTAAGCATGCCGCTTGCTGCCGTGTTCTTACCAGAGGCTTTGATATGGCAGGTGGAGAGCATAAGAAGCAGTGTATTGCTTTCACAGGACTTTGCGCCGGAAAGGTTGCAGAGATTCTTTGCAGAGAGTTAGGCGTTGAAAATGTTGATTCCGAGCCTATTAAGGGTCTGGAAGCACCTTACCTTCCACCTGTAAAAGAAGTGGTATAAGGAGGAAGTATGGAAAAAATCAAAAGAGTGCCCTTGGCTATTTCCGGTGTGATTTTGGGAATGGCGGCTTTGGGAAATTTATTACAGTCCTACGGTGAGGGGATTCGCCTGATTTTTGGAGGAGTAGCCTTTGTACTGCTCCTTCTTCTTCTGTGTAAGGCGATTTTCTTTCCACAAGTACTCAAAGAAGAATTCAGCAATCCCATTGGCGCCGGTGTTACCGCCACCTTCCCCATGGCTTTAATGCTGTTTTCCGTGTATGCAAAGCCCTTTGTTCCGGGCATTGCCTTTCCCTTATGGTGTGTAGCCATTCTGCTACAGATTCTTTTACTCCTCTATTTCACCAAGACCTACGTTTTACACTTTGAGGAGAAAAATGTCCATACAGTATGGTACATCGTTTATGTGGGAATCGTAGTGGCATCCCTTACTTCTCCTGCTTATAAAATGCAGGCTTTGGGACAGGGAATCTTTTACTTCGGCTTTATCGCCCTGCTGATTCTTTTGGTGGTGGTTTCGAAACGTTATCTGAAAATGCCGGTACCGGAACCTGCAAAGCCTTTAATGATGATCTATGCAGCACCTATGGCTCTTTGCACTGCCGGCTATAATCAGGCATTTGCGGAGAAGAATCAGGGATTTGTACTCTTCTTACTGGCAGCAACCTCAGTGATTTACCTTTTTGCCCTGGTAAAGAGCATTTCCTTCCTGAAGCTCCCCTTCTACCCAAGCTATGCAGCCTTCACCTTCCCCTTCGTTATTTCCGCTATTGCTACAAAGCAAAGCGTGATGGTTTTAGGGAAAATGGGAATGAGCCTTGCCTTCATGCAGCCGGTGGTTTTACTGGAAACCATCATTGCCGCAGGCTTTACCATCTATGCCTGCCTGAGATTTTTGGAGCATATCTTCCTAAAGAAGGCTTAACGAAAAAGAAAGTCTCAAAGGGACTAAGAAAAATAGAATGAAACAGCGCATCGAATCAATAGGTCCGAAGCAGGGGTAATCTGAGCCCATGGGTTCTTAGCTTTTGTTATTTGAAAGCTTAGAACCCCTATGAGGCGAAGTTAGCGAGAGCGTGCCCCGCTTCGGACCTATTGATTTGATACGCATATAGTATTGGTGATAGTCCCTTTGATACCCCCGTTAGTTTCTCCTATTTGTTTCTAAAATTCTCTTTATTCTTTGGGGAATTCCTTGTCATTGAAGTTTTTCTCTGTTATCCTAAGGAAACACTTGCGGAGATGGACAGACAGAATAGTTGAAGGACAACGGAAAAGGGGAAGCAATGAGCGATTTTTCATTTAATCATTTTAATTTTAATGTACTGGATCTGCAGAGAAGTTTGCGCTTTTATGAGGAAGCGCTGGACTTACATGAATTAAGCAGAAATGAGCAGGATGATTTTATCATCGTGTATCTGGGAGATGATTCTACGGATTTTCGTTTGGAGTTAACCTATCTGAAGAATAGAACAGAAGCCTATGACTTGGGAGAGCAGGAGTTCCATTTGGCTCTTAGGACGGTGGATATCGGTGCGGCCCATGACCGGCATGAAAAGATGGGATGCATTTGTTTTGAGAATCACGGCATGGGAATTTATTTTATCGAAGATCCGGATGGATACTGGATTGAGATAATTCCGGATAGAACCAAGCCCATTACTTGGCGATAAGGTAAGAATAAAGAAAGCGATTTCTAAGGGATTTTCCCAAGGAAGTCGCTTTTTGCATTCTTAACGAGTATCGCTCGCGTAGTGTGCGGTATCTCGTTTATGAGTTTTACGTTATGTGGTAACAGAGCTAAAATTTATAAAATCAAAGATTTAAGCTGATTATTGTCCGTTTAGAAAACCTTCCGCCAGAGCCACGAAAGCAGCGCTTCCCTTCCAAAGAACATCCTCATCCACGGTAAACTTAGCGTGGTGGTGGGGGTAATCGGTACCCTTCTCCGAATCGGAGGAACTTAAAAATAAAAAGCATCCCGGAACTCTCTGCTGGTATAGGGCAAAGTCCTCCCCGATCATACTGGGCTTGTCTATGCGGGTCAGGAGCTTATCCTGAAAAACTTCTTTGAGGCAGCCCTGCGCCAATGCAGTCAAATCCGAATCATTGGTAACAGGCGGTGCACCGAAGTCCATGGTGAGGCTTACGCCTCCTCCAAAGGCCTTGGCAGTATTTTCTGAAACTTCCTTGATACGCTTTGCCAGTCTTTGCCGAATATCTTCCTGAAAAGCTCGGGTAGTCCCTTCAATCCGTACAGTGGAGGGAATCGCATTGTAGAGCTCTCCACCCTGAATCAGACCGATGGTGAGAATAGCAGGCTCCGTTCCGGCAATTTCTCTGGAGGGAATCGCTTGCAAAGCCAATACAATATGGGCGGCAATGTTGATGGGGTCAATGCCTTTCTCCGGAGTGGAGGCGTGGCAACCCACACCCTGCACATCCAGGATAAAACGATCATAGGACGCCATTACCGAGCCGGGGACACAGACCATAGTACCACTGGGAATATCCTTACCTAAGATGCTTCCGATATGCATGCCGAAAATGGCATATACCCCTTCTAAAGCGCCCTTTTCCAGTAAAACGGCAGCCCCCTTTGCCTGTTCTTCAGCGGTTTGAAAGAGAAAACGAATTTCTCCCCTCAGTTCCTCTCGATGGGGATAGAGAACCCGAATAGCGCCCAACAGCATAGCCGTGTGGGCATCATGACCGCAGGCGTGCATACAACCCTTATGCTCGGAACAAAAGGGGAGCTCAGTATCTTCTGTTATGGGCAGGGCATCCATGTCCGCCCGAATAGCCAGAACTTTTCCGGGCTGTTTTCCCTTTAAAGTGGCGATAATGCTGCTGTCCTTTTCAGAAATCTGATAAGGAATGCCGATTTCTTCTAATTGATGAGTGACATACTCTCGAGTTTTTGGCAAATGAAAGCCAAGCTCCGGTATTTTATGCAAGTCCCTTCGCATGGCAATAATCTTTGCTTCTATACTTTTGCATTCTTCCCACCACATAGATTTTCCTTCCCTTCTTATAAAAATATCGCCATATAGAGGGGCATAGATAGAACGCCTCCTTCTTCGCCAATGTTTCCGTCATGAAATTTATAAGCTCTGGAAACATGCTTCTGATTTATCAGCCAGTTTAAAGAATTTGCTCTACTTTGTCCGCTTTTGACCTCGATAGCCCATATTTCTCCATCTTTTTGTGTTAAAAAGTCAATTTCTTTTTTACTACTTTCGTTTTTGTAAAAATAAAGGGGGAGTTCTTTTTTGATGAGCATATCCGCTATTAGGCATTCATATAAGCCTCCTTTTGTATTGGCCAGGAGGGTATTTTCGATAATATGCTGCTTCAAACCGAAATCTTTCATGGCAATCAGTAAAGATAAATCTGTAGTGTAGGCTCTAAAAAAATCCTCTCTGGCATAGTCGGAGAGATCGTACTGCACGTCTGTCACTAATTTAGAAAGGGAGACCATATCTGCCGAAAAGAGCCAGTCAATGCTGGAATAAAATTTCTGTGCCCTTCCTCCTTTTTCCACTTCCTTGTATTGAAATTTATGATTTTCTTTGTCCAGAAGCTGCTTTCCTAAAGATAAAAAGCATTTTTCCGCTTTGACTTTTTCATCAGACCGAGCGTAGTGGGCAATATCGTAACGATAGCCCATCAAAAGCTCTTTTTGTATTTGATCTGCGATTCGAAAATCCTGATGTTCCATAAAGCTCGCCAAGACTTCGGGCATTCCTCCCAGGGCGAGATATTCTCGTAAATAGGACATCATGGTATTATGAATAGCTTCGGCTACCGGTGTCTTCCTTATAAAGAGAGTTTTTAAATCAGAAATCAGATCTTCCTGAATACCCTTTGCCCATAAAAACTCTTCAAAGTCTAAGCCGAACATTCGCAAATACTCTACATATCCTACCGGATAGGAAGAGGCTCTTTGGTAATCTATGCCAAGGAGGGAACCGGAGGCGATAATATCGAACTGCCCATCCAAGGTCCAGAATTTTAAAGAAGTGATAGCTTCCGGACACTCTTGAATTTCGTCTAAGAAAATGAGGATTTCTCCCGGGATAAATTGTAAGTTGGGATAGCGAAAGCGCATGGCGGTAATCATGGAAGCAACAGTTAAATCTCCGGTGAAAATAGAGCGATCGGAGTTGCTTTCTTTGAAATTAATATACAGCATCTCTTTATATGCGGATTTCCCAAATGCTTGAACGGCATAGGTCTTTCCCACCTGTCTTGCCCCAAGAACCAATAAAGATTTTTTCTTTTCCTGTTTTTTCCAATTCCACAATTGACTCATCACTTTTCTCTTTAACATTCTTTGCTCCTCTTTTGCAAATATAGCCACATTTTGGAATGAAATTTCGTGAGGGAAATCTATGGCTGTTCTATAAAAAGCTTGAAATCTTCCCAATATATTGTCGGATTGATGTTATTTATTCTAAAATGTTGATAGACGGATATTTTCACCTTCTAAAATGTTGATGAATGGATATTTTTACTTTCTAAAATGTTGATATATCAACATTTTATCCTTCCAAAATGTTGATGTCAAATCAAAAGTAGGAGCTTTGGGGTGATTCTATAGACGAAGCTTCAGATTAAGGGGGAGATTAACTACACAAGGACACTCAACCGGCAACAAATCAGCTTAGGAAGATAAGCTTGTGGAAGCAAGGGGAGCAAGCTACAATAAAGCCTGGAAGTACAAATTATAGCAGTATAGTAATCAATCACTTTGCTTTGCAAAGTAGTTTATTTCAACAGTATTGCATTTCAATAGTATTGTATCTCAATAAGAAAGGATAAGCATGGATATCTTTAGCTACCAGGCAGAGAAAAATAAAGAGAAGATGGCACCCTTAGCCGCCAGAATGCGGCCAAGAAGCTTGGAAGAAGTGGTGGGGCAGGAGCATATTTTAGGAAAGGATAAGCTTTTATCCCGTCTGATTCGCTCAGACCAGCTGCATTCTCTTCTTTTTTTCGGACCTCCCGGAACGGGAAAGACTTCTTTAGCGAAGGTGATTGCCAACAGCAGCAAGGCGGATTTTATCTCCATCAACGCCACCACTGCCGGAAAGAAGGATATGGAAGATGCGGTGGCAAGAGCCAAGGAAAATATGGGGGGCTACGGCAGGAAAACCATTTTGTTTGTGGATGAGATTCATCGCTTTAATAAGGCCCAGCAGGATTATCTTCTGCCCCATGTGGAGGAGGGCACCATCATTTTGATCGGGGCGACTACGGAAAACCCCTACTTTGAGGTGAATACCGCCCTACTTTCCCGCTCTCAGCTTTTCGAATTACACTCCCTTAAGAAGGAAGATATTGTAAAGCTATTACAAACGGCGGCGCAGGATAAGACTCGAGGTATGGGAAATTATAATGCGGTGCTGGAGGAAGAGGCTTGTACCTTTTTGGCAGAGCATGCCTTCGGAGATGCCAGAGTGGCCTTAAATGCTTTAGAGCTTGCGATTCTTAGTACCAATCCTTCTGCGACCGGGGAAATCCGCATCACTAAGGAGGTGGTGGCGGAATGTATGCAGGAGAAGCTTCTTCGCTATGACGGGGAGTCGGAGCATTATGACACCATTTCCGCCTTTATCAAATCCATGCGAGGCTCGGACCCTCAGGCGGCGGTATATTATCTTTCGAAAATGTTGCAATCCGGAGAGGATATCCGCTTTATTGCCAGACGAATCATGATTTGCGCATCGGAGGATGTGGGAAATGCAGACCCTCAAGCTTTGGTTTTGGCTACCAGCGCCAGCCTTGCGGTGGAGAGAATCGGCATGCCGGAGGCCCAAATCATTTTGTCCCAAGCCTGTACCTATGTGGCTTCTGCAAAAAAGTCCAATGCCTGTGTCAAGGCCATTATGTCCGCTAACGAAGTGGTTCGGGAAAAAGGGAATTTGCCTATTCCTTCTTATTTAAGAGATGCCCATTACGCAGGGCATGAGCAGCTGGGACGGGGCATAGGCTATAAATACCCCCATGACTATCCGGGACACTATGTGGAACAGCAGTATTTGCCCACTGAAATTAAGGACATGATTTTCTACGAGAGAGAAGAATAGTCTTATGCGTAGGGAAGAAAATCCGATAAACGTCTTCCTCCGTCAAGGAGAAGCGGGATAGCCCTGCACGGCAGGAAGAGAACAAGAAATTATCCTTAACATACCCGGACGCAATGGGATAGCCCTGCACGGCAGGAAGAGAAGAGATAAGATTTAGAAAAAATCATGAAAAAGATGTGGAATTCCCTGCATTTTCTTCGTATTCTTTAAGAAATAAGACAGAAAAAGGCAATACTATATTCCCATCTATCTGTTAGTATGAAAATGTTCCTTGAATCGGAACAGTAGACATTTCTGCATTTGACCGTAAAGAAGTGGAAATACAGTAGGAGGACAACTATGAAAAAAGCGATTTTGATTACCATGGCAGGACTTATGATTTTTGCAGCAGGCTGTGGAAAGAAGGCAAGCCAGGAATCAAAGGCGGCAGCAGAGGAACCCAGCTCTGAAGCATTATCGGAGAATAGTCTTAGTGCCAAGATACAGAAGATTGAAGAAGGAAAGTTAACGGTAGAAACCGGAGAGGGAAAGGTTTACACCTTTGACAGCAAGGGCGCGAAACTGGATTCTACTTGGGACCTTATGGCAGGAGACGAGGTGGAGATCGGCTATGAGGGCACAGAGCCTCAGGACGGCATGACGATTAAAACGGTAACCGTATCCGTTCCTTACGAGTTTACCACAGAGGACTTCAATGACGAGTCCAATCTCTACGGTGAAATCACCGCGGTGGACGACAAGAGCATTACCGTAAAGGAAATTCCCGACTTCCGTGAGGCGGCTACCCAGGGAGAGGATACAGAAGGCAAAAAGTACGGCGACACCTTCGTTTTCCAAAGACCGGCATTTGAGCTGGATCTTACAAAGGAAGGCTTGGGCGTTGGCAAGGAAATCAGCATTTACTATCTGGGAGATGTGAAGAACAATCCGTTGGCTTTCTATACCATTACCGAGGATGCGCTGGAAGAGGAAGAGGCCAACAACCTTCAGATTAAGGGAACCATCGAGAAGGTAGACGGGAACATCGTTACCTTAAAGTGCGATGACAGCCACAGCTTCCGTTTCACCACAGACGGTAACGCGGAGGTGAATAAGACCGCTACGGAAAATGTTGGAAAGCCTGTAGTGGTGACCTACAGCACCTCTCTTCGCGCCAGAGTTTCTGTAGCAGAGGGAATCAAGGCGGCAGAGTAAGAATTGGGGCTTTGTTGAAGGAGGAGTCCCTTGGTAGAATTAAAGGACTTTTCCGAAAGAAAACAAGATTTTAAAAGAAGAAAAAGAAAAAGAACTAAAAGAACGATTCCGTGATGAGGAATTGTTCCGTGAAAATGAAAAAGGCAGCCGGAGGGAAGCAGAATTCTCTCCGGCTGCTTTTGGCTTATTCAAATATATCCTCATAGCTTTGAAATTCCGTTTTGCCTTCAGCCACAAGCTGTGCTTCATGAAGCATAGCTTGTATGCCATTTGGAATTTCATTTTTTATGGCATAAAATTGTTTCTCAAGCTCTTCTCCCGTGAAACCTTGCCGAAGCAAGTCGTCAAGAATTTCTTTGGAGAAATCCCAATTATCCTCTTTTTGCATAGTATTCATAAGGAACTCCTTTTCGGCTATTGCGCTTCACTATCATACATAATGGTAAAGGGACCGTCGTTGATTAAAGCAACCTGCATATCCGCGCCGAACTGTCCATGGGCAAGAGGCATTCCTTGCTCCTCCGCCTTTTTACAAAAATACTCATATAAGGCATTGGCATGGTCAGGTGCTCCCGCATTGATAAAGCTTGGACGGTTTCCCCGTCGAGTATCCGCATAAAGGGTAAACTGGCTCACCACCAAAAGAGAGCCGGAAACATCCCGAATGGAAAGATTAGTCTTTCCATTTTCATCCTCAAAAAGACGGGCATCCAAAACCTTTTTCAGCATCTTATCCGCCACTTCTTCCGTATCGGTCTGGCTTACCCCAAGAAGAATCAGATAGCCCTTCTCAATGGCTCCGATGACATTTCCCGAAACGGAAACACTGGCTTCTTTCACTCTTTGTACTAAACAACGCATAAAACCTCCTTAGGCTATCTTAACGAAATTGTTTCTGGCTTTCTTGATATTCAAAGCCTGCCGCCTGTAATTTTTGGCAAAGCTCCTCTTTATTCAGCTGTAAATCCAAGCACAAATCTTCTAAACTATTGTATTCATCCCTTAATTTCAGATTGATGAAACTAAGTAAGATAAAAGGATCTTTGGGGATATCCATGACTGCTCCTTTCTTTTGGGAGGGAAATGCTACCCTGATAAACGAAGACTATCATAGCATAAATGGGGAGATATTGGTCTAAATATCTCTTTTCAAAAAGCATAAATTCAAGAAAAGTATATGAGAAAATAGATAATAAACAGTTCTTTTCATGGTGAAAAATATAGAAAATAGACAGCGTTTTATCATCATGCTAGAATATAAAAATAAGAAAAGGGGAAGAAATCAACTGGCGGAGGGGAAATGGAAAAGAAGAGAGTTAAGTATGTTAGAGTGTTGGTTAATCAGAAAGAGGACAGGAAGCAAAAAAGTTTTTTGGAAAAGTACAAAGAGAGCATTGGCGCGATTGCTTCTTTATGTGCTATAGCCACGGTTTTTATAACGGTCATTATGCCTATGATAAGAGATAGGAATAGCTATTTTGCTGAAGAATTTTATCATATAGATAAGACTTATTTTCTTCAAGAATCTGTTATTGCGATGTTGTTTGAAGCTTCAGGATATATAATGATAAGATTAATGGTAGTATTTTTTCCTATGGTTGCCTTTATTTTAGCACCCTACATACATGATATAGGTAGTAATGTAGTCGGGAAAAAAATATTTTGTTGTATATTTGGTCTT
>NZ_DBHIGR010000075.1:0-9833 GCF_057249185.1 Oribacterium sp. | reverse complement strand
TGCAATGGATGCTTTGGAGAAGGAAAGCTATGCCCTTCTGGATATGCTGGATAAGGGATACACGGAAGGGGAGATTGCTTCCTATCAACAGGGCTTTAATGCGGTAACCTCCGAGAACTTTGTATCCGCCCTTTCTGCAGTAGGAAAGCTTTCCGATGAACACTCTGAAGCGAAGATCCAGGAGGCCAAGGATATGCGGTCTAGGGAAAGCTTGCTTTTGGGCGTGGTCTTTGTCATCGTAATTCTTCTTTGTGTCTTTGCCTTTCTGAAGCTGCAAAAAGATATTACCGGACGAATCGGTACGGTTTCCAAGGCAATCAAAAGAATGCGCAGCGGTCATTTAAATATTGCTTTCAATAAGAAGTATATCGGCAGCGACGAGCTGGGAGAGATGGTGGACGACTTCTCTGCTTTGTCCGGGGAATTGAAGAAGATTATTACCGACATTTGTGCGGTTTTATTTGAGATGAGCAAAGGAAACTTTGCGGTACAGTCCATGGATGAAAATATGTATGTGGCGGATTATGCCAGCATTTTACAGTCCTATAGAGAAATCAACCAAAACTTGAAGAACGTTTTCGGCTCCATCAATCAGGTGGCAGCGGACGTAGAGTCCGGTTCCGAGCAGATTGCCAACGGTTCCGTGGCCCTTTCTCAGGGGGCTACAGAGCAGGCTTCCACTTTGGAGGAGTTAAGTGCCAGCATTTATGCGCTTTCCACAAGAATCAGTGCCCAGGCACAGAAGGCGGGCAATATAGAAAGCTATTTCGGAGAGGTTTCCGAGAAGATTTCCGATGAAAACCAGCAAATGGGCGAGATGCTCTTGGCTATGGAGGAAATCGAGGATAAGTCCAATCAGGTAGAGCGTATCATCAAGGCTATTGATGACATTGCTTTCCAGACCAATATCCTGGCATTAAATGCAGCCATTGAGGCGGCAAGAGCCGGGGTTTACGGTAAGGGCTTTGCCGTGGTAGCGGATGAGGTCAGAAACCTGGCAGGAAAGTCCGCAGATGCAGCGGCAGAGACCTCCGTTCTGATTGAGAGCACCATCAATGCGGTGAAGAAGGGTGTGAATATCGTGGACCACGCCGCAAAGACATTGGGAGACGTTATGGACGGCTCTGAGAAGAGTAAGGAAATGGTAAGCGAAATTGCCGGTTCCATGGTAACGGATGCGAAATCTATTTCTGAAGTAAGTAAGGGATTGGAAGAGGTTTCCAAGGTAGTACAGCAAAACAGTGCCACCTCCGAGGAAAGCTCCGCTTCCAGTCAGGATCTGAATGAGAATGCGGCTTCTCTGAAGGAGATGATTTCTCGCATTCGGGTTTAAAAGAAATAGTTAATTATGTAGAAATAAAAAGATATCTTCTATATAATAGTGGTATTGTTATAAGAATATACAGGCAAACTCCTCTTGGAAAAGAAGGGGAGCTTCCTCTTGGAAAAGAAGAGGAGTGTTTTTAAGGCTTTGAAAAAATAAGGAAAAGAAAAGCCTTTGGAGTTATCGTACGGAAAGAACAGGGGAAAAGGAGGAAAAGCCTTATTTTCCCTTGCTCTATTGGGAAAGGAGTGCGTATGGAAAAAAGAATGGCAAAAAAAGAATAGACAAATTTTCCCTGCTTTTTTGGGGGAGAATTTGTCTATTTTCATGAGTAAAAATGTAAAGGGCAAGCAGCTTTTTTATAAATTAAGTTTTTCCTTCCTTTTCATAAGAAAATGCGAAGATTTTCAGGGAAAAAAGGGAAAAACAGAGGCTTGTCATTACGGAAACAGTTTGTTATAGTACCATGGATTTAATATTAAAAAAATCGTAAATTCAGTTCTTATGCTTATTTATCCTTCTTGAGGAAAAATAAGATTTTCCGAAAGCCTCGGGAAGAGCTAAGAAGTGAATCCGCGTTTACTGTATTTAGGAGGAAAAAGGATGAACGTTTCAGATTTCATCAGTCCCTTATCATCTTGGAAGATTGGAAGTGTAGGGAGCATTGACCAGGGAACTCAGGCAGGAGGAACAGAAGGCGCAAGACTTTTTAAGGATGTGTTTCGTTCCGCCATTGACAATGTAAAGACCAGCCAGCTGGATGTGGAAAACAAACAGTATCTCCTGGCTACAGGACAATTATCCGATGCCCACAGCTTACCCATTGCGGAGGCGAAGGCGCAAATCAGCTTAGATTTATTGGTATCACTCAGAAACAAGGCGTTGGAAGGCTATAATGAATTGATGAAGATCAATTTATAAGGATCAGGAATAGGAGAGTTTGCAGGTGCAAAAGCTCAAGGAAATGTGGCAGAATCTGTCTGCTAAATCAAAAAAATTATTAGGCATCATTGCGGGAATTACCGTAGTGGTTATTGCCGTTGCCGTCTTCCTCTTGGCAAGAGGGCAGAAAACCGAATATCAGACCCTGTTCTCTTCCTTAAGTCAGGGAGAGGCTCAGCAGATTGTTTCTCTTTTGCAGGAACAGAATGTCCCCTATCTCTATGACGGAAAGTCCGGAGCCTTAAAGGTGCCCTCCGAGTCTGTGGATACCTTAAGAGCACAGCTTTTGTCCAAGGGCTACCCGAAGTCGGGATTTGCTTACGACATGTATATCGGAAACTCCGGTCTTATGACCACCGAGTCCGATAAAAAACAATATACCCTGTATGATTTACAGGATCGTTTGGGGGCGACCATTCGCCTCTTTGACGGGGTGCGGGACGCCAAGGTGACAATCGCCGAGGGTACGGACCAGACCTACGCTATTGAAGAGGACAATCCCGTACAGGCCAGTGCCAGTGTGGTGGTGACCATGGAGGAGGGGCAGAGTCTTTCCGAAAAGAATGCGGAAGCTATTAAAAACCTTATTGCAAGGTCGGTAAAGGGAATGAACTTTACCAATGTTTCCGTATTTGATGCGGGTACCATGGAAGAGGTGGCAGCAGACGCAGGAGACAGTGCCAGCGGCTCCGGAACCAGTATGGCAAATCTGACCACCACGGTGGAAAACAATATTGCCAACAATATTAAACGGGTTTTGGGAAAGATTTACGGAGGAGAAAACCTGGCGGTTTCCGTAAAGGGAACCCTGAATATGGCGAAGCTGATTCAGGAGAACACCCAGTACACCGTACCGGAAAAAACGGAAGCAACAGATAAAAGAGGCTTACTGAGCAATGAGGAGGTGGCCGGGGAAAATGCCGGAAACAGCGGAGAAAACGCTGCCGGTGTTGCCGGGGCGGATGCCAATGCGGACACCCCAAGATACACCACCCAAAACGGAACGGCTACGACTACGGATAATTATTCCAACTCCAGTGCTACCAGAGAGTGGCTTTACAATGTGCTAAAGGAGCAAAAAGAAATTGCTCCCGGTGTTTTGGAGGATGCTTCCGTGGCGATTGTCATCAATACGGATGACAACAGTATTCCGGAAAGCGATTTGATTAACCTGGTGGCGGATGCTGCGGGAATCAAGCGGGATGAGGCGGCGGATAAGATTACTATTCTTCGTTCTCTGAATAAGACCGCGGTACAACAGACTACAGAGGAGAAGAAGCCGGTAGAAGAGCCTAAGACTCTCCTGAACCAGTTCCCGTTGTGGGCACTGATCGGAGCGGCGGTATCCGCATTCTTACTGATTTTGATTCTGTTGATTTTGATTCTTCGTGGAAGAAAGAAGAAGAAGCTGAAGAAGTTGGCACAGGAAGAAATGGAAAATGCAGCAGCACTCAGTATAGAGCAGCCTACGGATGAAATTACACCGGTAGAGGAAGTTGATGAAGATGAGCTGACTGCTGAGGGCAAGATGGCTCACGGCATGAAGCTGAAGAAGAGTATCGGCGAATTTACGGATCAGAACCCGCAGGTAGTGGCAAAGCTTATTCAAAGCTGGATGAGAGAAGAGGAGCAAAACCTTGGCAGAAAACAGCACAGATCAACAAGAAAAACAAGCTAACCCCATCGATGAAAATCAGGACTTTGTCCCAAAGCTTACAGGAAAACAAAAAGCTGCCCTTGTGGTGGTGTCTTTGGGCTCCGATCGTGCCTCCCAGATCTACAAGTATTTGGGAGAGCATGATATCGAGGAGTTAACCTTTGAGGTGGCGAAAATGGGAAAAACCACCAACTCTATGGTGGAGACTACCTTGGATCAGTTCTATCGTCTTTGTCTTACCCATAAGATGATGACAGACGGCGGTATGGACTATGCCAAGGCGGTTTTGGAAAAGGCCTTCGGAGAGTCCGCGGCCAAATCCCTTTTGGACAGAGTTTCCCAGACCTTGGCTTCCAAGCCCTTTAACTTCTTTGCAAAGGGAGATCCCAAGGCCCTGTTATCCTTGCTTCAAAACGAGCGTCCTCAGGTTATCGCCCTGATTCTTTCCTATATGGAGTCTGAGCAGGCAGCCCAGATTTTGGAGAACCTGCAGGAGGCAAAGCGTATTCCTACGGTTATGGCTATGGCAAAGATGGACAGAGTTTCCCCGGAAGCCATTTCCATCGTGGAAGAGGAAATGAAGCGGAAGTTCGATACCATTATCACCAGTGAGGACAATATGAACCTGGGTGGTATTGACTTCGTAGCTGATGTGATGAACCACATTGACAGAAGTAACGAAAAGAAGATTTTCGACGAGTTGGATGTTACCGACCCGGATCTTTCCGCAGATATTAAGGATAAGATGTTCGTCTTCGAGGATATCCTTACCATGGACGATCGTTCTGTACAGAGATTTATCCGGGATTGTGACTCCAAGGATGTGGTATTCGCCTTGAAGACCGCAAATGAAGAGATGAAGCAGATTTTCTTCAACAACATGTCCAAGCGTATGGCGGAAACTGTTAAGAGTGATATGGAGAATTCCAGAAATGTCCGCTTGAAGGATGTGGAAGAGGCACAGCAGCGTATTGTTAACCTGATTCGTCTCTTAGAGGATAAGGGAGAGGTAATCATTAATAAGGGAGGCGATGAAGATAATGTTCTCGTCTAAAAAAGTGATTCGCTCGGCTAGCAATAGCCAGCTTTCCTCCTTTTTAGAGACCTTGGAAGAGCCTGAAGAGATTCAAGAGGAGGAAATGGAAGAATTTGCTTCCTCCGAAGATAAAGAAGAGGAGGAAGAGCCGGAAGATGCTCTTCCTCTTCCGGAAACAAAGGCAGAGGACCCCTACCATGAGACCTTGCTGCATTTGGCTTTGGAAAAAGCCCAGAGAATTATGGATGCGGCGGAAAAGGAAGCTAAGCTTTTAAAGGAAAAGGCGGAGGAAGAGGGCTATCAGGCCGGCTTTCAAAAGGGCTTAGAGGCAGGAAAGGCGGAGGCCGAGGAGAAGGTAATGGAAGAGCATGCGGAGGAAATGGAAAATTTCCGTATGGACATGAACCGGTGCCTTCGTATGGTAGAGGATGCGAAAACGGAGCGCCTTTACCGTTATATGGATGAATTAAAGGATGTGGCTATTGCGGTGGCGGAAAAGGTTATTTTGGTAAGCCTCCGTTCCTCCGGAGAAGTTATTCGAAGAATGATTTTAAAAGAGGCGGAGCGTATCAAGAAGACTGCATGGCTGAAAATACATATTGACCGTCTGGATTATGAAATGCTGGTGGAGACTGACGGAGATGTGGCCAATGAATTAAGCCAGATTTCCGACAACATCAAGTTTGTGATTGTGGAGAAGGAGGAACCGGGAAAACTGATTCTGGAAACTCCGGATGAGATTGTGGATGCCAGCATCGACACCCAGATGGAAAATTTAAGGGAGAGATTGGGACGATTGGATGCCCAAGAGAGTGAGTAAGGGATGTATGAAAATATTCTTTCCACGATCAAAAAGATGGATACCGTGGAGAATATCGGAAAAATCGAGAATATCGTAGGAATGTCTATGGAAGCCTCCGGTACCGGAAAGTCCAGTATCGGAGATATTTGCATGATTTATAGTGATGAGACGGAAAGCCAGGTGGCCGCGGAAGTCGTGGGCTTCAAGGGAGACCGGGTACAGCTTATGACCTATAAGACCTCTGTGGGCATCACATCAGGCGCCTTTGTACGGAATACAAGAAGGCGCCTTCGTGTTCCTGTGGGGGATTTTTTGAAGGGCAGAATCATTGATGCCCAGGGAAATCCCATGGATGGGGGGGAACCCTTTCCGGAGAGCGATTTCTATACCGTGAACAATTCCTATATGAACCCTTTGGATAGACCGCCTATTCGAGAGAGACTTCACTTCGGGATTAAGGCCATTGACGGCTTAAACACCGTAGGTAAAGGACAGCGTATCGGCATCTTCGCCGGATCCGGAGTGGGTAAGTCCACTCTGATGGGCATGATTGCCAGAAATGTTAAAACCGATATTAACGTCATCGCCCTTGTGGGAGAGCGTGGACGAGAAATTTTGGAATTCGTGGAAAAGGATATGGGAGAAGAGGGAATGAAGCGTACCGTACTGGTGGTGGCAACCTCCGACCAGCCTGCCATGCTTCGTTTAAAAGCCCCACTTGTGGCCACAACCATTGCGGAATATTTCCGGGACAGGGGCATGGATGTGCTTTTAATGATGGACTCCTTAACCCGTTTTGCCATGGCCCAAAGAGAAATTGGTCTGGCTACCGGAGAGCCTCCTATCGCAAGAGGCTATACTCCCTCGATTTATGCGGAGTTCCCCCGTTTACTGGAGCGGGCGGGCGCCTTTAAGAAGGGCTCCATCACCGGCGTATATACCGTGCTGGTGGAAGGAGACGACACCAACGAGCCCATTGCGGATACGGTTCGTGGTATTTTGGACGGACATATTGTGCTGTCCCGTGCTCTGGCTGCGGAAAACCATTATCCCGCTATCGATATCGGTATGAGTATCTCCCGATTGATGGCGGAGCTGGTATCTCAGGAGCACAAAAAATATGCCAGCAGAATGAGAAATACTCTGGGACTTTACCAAAAAAATGCGGATCTTATCGCCATCGGTGCTTATAAAAAGGGCACGGATCCCAAGCTGGATGAGGCGGTAGACAAGTATCCCGCCATCAATGATTTCTTGATGCAGGGAACGGGAGAAGCATTTTCTTACGAAGATACGGTTATGCAAATGAAGGAAATTACCGATATTGGATAAGGCAATTAAATTTTAAGATGCAGAAAGGCGGGAACCAAATTGAAAAAATTCAAGTACAGTTTGGAAACAGTCTATCAATTTAAGCTTCAAGTCTTAGACAAGGTGAAGGAAGAGTATGCCATCAAACAGCAGGAAGTTTTGAATCAGCAAAGTCTGATTAATCGCCTTCAGGAAGAGTTGTTTCACTACGAAGAGGAATTTGAGCGAGTGAAGCAGGAAGGCGCTTCCATTGAAACCATTATGATGTATGTCAATGGCATCGAGCGAATGGAAAAACGTATAGGGAAAGAGAAAGATGAGCTTATCCGACGTACCGTTATTGCCGAAGAAAAGAAGAGAGAGGTGATTAAGGCCAACGTAGACACCAATGCCTTCGAGAAACTTAAGGAGAAAAAACTTGAGGAGTATCGTATTCAAGGACAAAAGGCAGAGGAACAGTTTATCGAGGAATTCGTCTCTCACGCAATGAAGGCATAGGTACAGGAGAGTATATGGCAGAGATGACAATTCAAAAAAGTCAAGCCTTTCCCGTTGGAAAAGACTTAAACAAGGGGAAGTCTTCAGAGGACAGCAATAAAGCTTCCCTTGACTTTAATGCGTTTCTTCGCTCCTCCAAAGAGGATACGGTGAAGAATGAGGGAGACAGAAAAAGCAAATCCCAAGAAAACAGTGAGAACAAAACAGAAAAGAACAGTATAGAAAAAGACCCTAAGGAAGCAAAGCTTCAAAAGGGAGAGAAGAAGACAGAAAAGAAAGAGACAAAGACCGAGGAGAAGGACAGCTTACAGGGAGAAAAGGCGGCAAGCCTGGTTTCCGAAAAGCAGCTTCTTTTCCAAAAAGATCAGTTGATGGCAGACATCAAGATTGCGGTCGAGGAAGGTGCTGTTGAAGCGGTTTCCGACCTTACGGCAGCAGCTGAACCGGTATCCATTCCGCTTACAGAAGAAAGCGCGCTTGTTACCGTTCTTCCTGAAGGAAAGGAAGAAACTCCGGTCTTAGCGGAAAATGCGACAAAAAAGGATTTTTCCGATTTCTTACAGGAAGATTCCAAGGACGCAACAAAAACTAAGACTGTAGAGCTCAAAGAGGGAGCTTCCCTAGTGGAGGACAAGTCCCTTGTGGAAGCGCCTAAGGAGGAAAATCTTATTCCTTCTCAGCGTTTGGAAGAGAAGCTTTCTCAAAGAGCGGAAGAAAAGAAGTCCGGAAAAGAGGAAAAGCTTGGCTCTGTTTTGGAGCATACCGGACAACAGCTTTCCCTACAGGGAAGTCAGGAAAAGCTTTCAGAGCCGGTTAATGCACCGGTTCAGGAAGAAGCCGTGTTACATAGCTCTGAAGCAAAGCTTCCTGAGGATGTGGCGGAGTTCTTATCCAATAAGACGGAACTTCAGCATGGCGAAATCAAGATTGAGTTAGAACCCAGAAATCTTGGACAAATTACCGTAAAAGTCAACTATAGCGGCGGCAAGGCAAACATTGTCATTACCGCGGAAAATCCCAAGACCTTGCATCTTTTACAGACCGGTGCCGAGGATATGGGAAGAATCCTGGAGCAAAAAACAGGAGAACTCACCAAGATTGTGGTACAGGAGGAGCAGCATGCTCCGAGTTTCCATCAGCAGGGACAATCCAATTCCGAAAACAAAGAGGAAGCGGAGCGTCGTCAGAGGGAACAACAGGAACGCGCACAGCAGGACAATGCAGAAGGCTTCCTGCAAAGAATGCGTCTAGGACTAGCCCAATAAGGAGAAGATATGGCAGAAATTCAAGGTGTTTCTTCCGCAACCAGTCCCTATGAAAAGGCGACTTACAGCGCGAAGTCAAATGATAAAAATACATTATCCATCGAGAGCTACTTTAAGCTTTTGTCCGCCCAGCTTGCAAACCAGGACATGACCAGTCCTATGGACAACAGCGAGATGATGGCGCAGATGACACAGATGGCCATGGTACAAAGCTTAGGAACCATGACCACCAATATGAAGCAGGAAATGGCTTTGACCAAAACCAGCTATTTGGCAGGTTTAATCGGTAAAGAGGTTTCCGCAAAGGTTCCGGAGGCGGAGCAAAAAGCAAACCCCAATGCGCTTAAGGAAAAATCCGGCGTAATTGCTTCCGTAAACCTTACAGGAGATGAACCCAGCTTCCGTTTAGAGGGAGATGTGACAGACTATCCTTTGGAGAGTCTTTTAATGGTGCGTCAGGCAGGAACTGCAGCGGCTACTACCACCACCGGTTCGGCTGTAACAGCACCGGGCGCAAGTACAGGTACAACAGCAGCCGGTGCAAGTACAACAGCAACCGGCACTACAAGCTCCACAAGCGGCACAGCCGGCGCTTCCGCAGCAACAGCAGGAAGCCATGGGGCAATAGCGAGCCCTGCATCTGCTACAGCAGGCAGTGCTACAGCGGCACCTGCAGCTTCGACACCCGGCGCAAGTGCATCAGGAACAACAGGCAGTGCCTCTACAGCGAGCCCTGCAACAGGCAGCGCCTCTACAGCAAGCCCTGCAACAGGCAGCGCTTCGGCATCAAGCACAACAGGAACAGTATCTACAGCCGGAACAGCTACTACAGCAACAACAGGAACAGCAGCTGGCGCCAATCCGGCAGGAAGCTCCGTTCCCCCTGCTGTAGCATCAAGCAGCGCAAGCTCCTCAGAGTTTGGTCCCCATGTGGCCATCCTTGAAAGAGAAGCGGCAGCTCGCTCTGCAAGCAATTAAAATTAAAATTTAATTTTTAT
>NZ_DBHIGR010000074.1:0-9835 GCF_057249185.1 Oribacterium sp. | reverse complement strand
TATTGCCGGCGTTTTCAACAACTTCCTTTTAGGCTTTTTGATTGCCCTTTTCCTCACCGGAACGATTGGGGTACAGCTTCCGAAAATTGCCGCCTCCAATGTATCTACTCCTGCCATGGAAAGCGGTTTACAGGAGGGAGATGAGATTCGTTTCATTAAAATTGGTAATGCCAAGGGAAGAACTGTTCATAGCTACTCCGAGCTTGCCATGTATATGGAACTTCATAAGGAGGAGGTGCAAGAAGGAGAAGTCAGTCTCACGGTTCTTCGAGATGGGGAAAAGCTCAGTTTTCAGTTCCCTGCCTATAAGGATCCTTCCACAGGACTTTATCGTATGGGCGTGGCTCTTTCCTCTGAGCGCGTGAAGTTTCAAAACCCTTTAAAGACTATAGAATACAGCTTTTATGAACTGGCCTTTAATGCCAGAGTGGTGATTGACAGTCTGGCGTTGATTAGTAAAGGAAAGGTCAGCAGACAGGAAGTCATGGGGCCGGTTGGAACGGTTGCGGTTATCGGAGAAAGTGTTTCCAGCTCCAGCCAATACGGATTTTTCGTAATGCTACTGGTTTTACTAAACTTAAGTATGATGTTGAGCGTAAGTTTGGCGGTAATGAACCTTTTGCCTATTCCCGCCCTGGATGGAGGACGACTTCTGTTCATTCTTTTGGAAATGCTGGCAAGAAAGAAACTGAATCCCAAGTGGGAGGAGCGAATCAATACCGCAGGGATGGTTTTTCTACTAGCCCTTATGGTATTGATTGTCGGAAATGATGTGTTTAATTTGTTGACCGGAGCCTATTCGAAATATTTTAGCTCATAAGTTTATTGTATAAAGGAATACTATGTTCAAAAGAGAAGATACTAGGGTAGTAGAAGTAGGAAAACTTAAAATCGGCGGTGGAAATCCGGTGGTTTTACAGTCCATGTGTAATACCAAGACGGAGGATATAGAGGGAAGTATAGCTCAAATTCTTAGACTGGCAGAGGCCGGCTGTGAACTCATTCGTCTTACTGTACCTACAAAAGAAGCGGCATTTGCCTTAAAGGAGATAAAGGCGGCTTCTCCCATTCCTATCGTTGCGGATATCCATTTCGACTACCGCATGGCGATTCTTGCCATGGAAAACGGCGCGGATAAAATCCGTATTAATCCGGGAAACATCGGCTCTTCGGAAAGGCTACGGGCTGTGGTGGACTGCGCCAAGGAAAGAAAGATTCCCATTCGAATCGGGGTAAATTCCGGTTCCCTGGAAAAGGAAGTTTTGGAAAAATATCAGGGTAGAGTTACTGCACAGGGACTTGCTGAGTCTGCCTTGGCGAATTTGCGTTTGGTCGAGGAAATGGGCTATCAGAATTTGGTGCTTTCCATGAAGTCCTCCGATGTTTTGATGGCGGTGGAAGCCCATAAAATTGTAGCAGAATCCTGCCCCTATCCTTTGCATGTAGGCATCACAGAGTCCGGAACGGTTTGGTCCGGTAATATCAAATCTGCCATGGGACTGGCCATGATTTTGGGAGAAGGAATCGGAGATACGATTCGTGTGAGCCTTTCTGCAGATCCTGTGGAAGAAATCAAAAGCGGAAGACTAATCTTGGAAACGCTGGGACTGAAAAAGGGTGGTATCCATGTGGTTTCCTGTCCTACCTGCGGAAGAACCGACATTGATCTGATTTCTCTGGCTAATGCTGTGGAAAAGCTGGTCCAGTCCTATCCGGATAAATCCTTAAAGCTTGCTGTAATGGGCTGTGTGGTAAACGGTCCGGGAGAAGCCAAGGAGGCGGATCTGGCCATTGCCGGGGGCAAGGGTGTAGGACTTTTGATGAAGCGCGGTGAAGTGATTCGGAAGGTGGAAGAGAAGGCTTTGCTCTCCGCCCTCAAGGAGGAAATAGAAAAATACCCTGATTAAATAAACAGAAAGGATAGGCATGAAGCAGTTTTTTCAAGTATTTCAGGAATTAACGGTATCGGAGCATTTAAGGGGAATGTTTTTGAATACCACCATAAGTAGAATCACCTTGAAAAAAGACAGGTCGAAGCTGAGTATTTATTTGCATAGCGATCATTTACTGGAGCGAAGTGATATTCGGGAAATGGAAGAGGCTATCTATAAGCAGCTCTTTATCGGGAAGAAAATCAACATTTGCATCCGGGAAAGCTTTCATCTATCCAGCCAATATACGGCAAAAGTACTTTATGAGTTTTATGAAAAGTCTCTTTTTGAGGAATTAAAGGAAAGAAACATTCTCCTGTATCAGATGATGAAGCAGGGAGAACTGGAATGGAGAGAAGACAATCGTCTCTCTCTTATTTTAGAGGAACAAATTCTTTTTCAAAAGGAAGAAAAGGAATGTGTTAGGGTCATTCAAAAGATTTTTGAAGAGCGTTGCGGTGTTCCTATCCATTTTACCATCCGGTTTGTGCCGGCAAAGAAAAAGGCTGAGGAGGAAGAGGATAAGGCGATTGCCTCTCTGTATTCTTCTTCCGGGAATCCGGGATATTCAGAAGATGGATTGTCCGATGCTTATGCGAGTGCAGAGGGAAGTGCAGCTTATCCCGGAACAGCAGATAGGGCAATACAGGATGGGGAAGCAGCTTCACTAAGTCAAGAGAGTTCCGCACTTTCTGATGGAAACAGCTCCTCAGAGAAATTTGCAGGACAAGGCCAAGACTTTGAGGCTGAGAAAAATGCAGGAAATACTCATGTCGGTTTAGCAAAAAATAGTGCTAACAATACTTTAGAGAAGAAATCCACAGAAGATTCTCTTAAACAGAAGACAAGCTCCGGGGAAAAATCCTTTGAAAAGAAGGGCTTTGAGAAAAAAAGCTTTAGCAAAGGAAAGTTCCAGTTTAAGCGTTCCGACCATAGTGACGTGTACTATGGCAGAGACTTTAGCGATACCCCCATTCCTTTAAAGGATATTTCGGAGGATGGCGGTTTGGTAACGGTGGAAGGCCTGATTATTCAGGTGGATGAAAGAACCACTCGCTCGGGAAAAACCATTTTCAGCTTCTCCTTTACGGATGATACGGATTCTTTAGCCTCCAAGATTTTTGTGGAGGAAGAAAATTTGGAGGAGGCTAGAGCCTTTCTCAAAAAGGATAATGCCATTTGCATTAAGGGAACCATGGAGTATGACAGCTACGACCAGGAGATGGAGCTGGCCCATGTGCAGGGGATTAAGAAATCTTCCTTCACCCGGAAAAAGAGGGAAGATTTAGAAAAAGAAAAGCGGGTAGAACTGCATTTACATACCAAGATGTCGGATATGGACGGGGTTTCGGATATTGAAAAATATATCGACAGAGCCCTGGATTTTGGCATGCCTGCCATGGCTATCACGGATCATGGTGTGGTACAGGCCTTTCCGGATGCCATGGCTTATTTGAAAAAGATAGGAAGACAGAAAGATTTACAGCTGATTTACGGCATGGAAGGCTACCTGGTAAATGACCTGGATTCCATTGTGAAAAATGTTTGCAAGAGAGATTTAAGCAGTACCACCGTGGTCTTTGATTTGGAGACCACCGGTTTTGATCCGAGAGTCAATCATATTATTGAAATCGGTGCGGTGAAGATTGAAAACGGAAAAATCATTGACCGGATGGATGTTTTTGTGAATCCGGGTGTGCCTATTCCCTTTCGAATTACCCAATTAACTTCCATTGATGATTCCATGGTAATGGATGCCAAGGGCATCGAAGAGGTGCTTCCACAATTTCTGGACTTTGCCAAGGATGCGATTTTGGTTGCCCATAATGCGGATTTTGACTACCACTTTGTCAGCACTAAGGCAAAGGCTTTAAATCTTCCCTTTTCAGCACCGGTGATTGACACGGTGGCCTTGTCCCGCCTGCTTTTACCAAGACTAAGTCGTTTTAAGCTGGATACTGTGGCCAAGGAATTGAAGATTGAGCTATTGCATCACCATAGAGCAGTAGATGATGCGGAGGCTACTGCAAGAATTTATCTAAAAGAGTTAGAGCTTTTAGAGCAAAGAGGCGTTAGCTCCTTAGAGGAAATCGACAGTCTGGAGGTGGATCAGGTGGGGAAGGTACGAAAGCTCCCCAGCTACCACATTATCCTGCTGGCAAAAAATGATATTGGAAGAATTAACCTCTATCGTCTGGTTTCTCTGTCCCATTTGCAGTATTTCCGAATGAAGCCGAGAATTCCCAAGTCTTTGCTGAAAAAATATCGGGAAGGACTGATTATCGGCTCAGCCTGTTCCAGCGGAGAGCTTTTTCAGGCTATGGTGCGAGGGGCGGATGACCAGCAGCTTTTGGAGATTGCCTCCTTCTATGATTATCTGGAAATTCAACCTTTAGGGAATAATGCCTATATGCTGGAATCAGATCGTTTTTCCGCAGAAACGGAAGATGATTTGATTGCCTATAATAAGAAGATTATTGCCTTGGGAGAACAGTTGAAAAAGCCGGTATGTGCTACCTGTGATGCCCATTATGCGGATGAGGAAAATGATGTTCTTCGGAGAATCGTTTTGGCTACAAAGGGAATGACAGATGAGGAAGGAGAAGCAAGACTCTTTTTTAGAAGTACCACGGAGATGCTGGAGGAATATTCCTATCTGGACAGCAATACCCAAAAGCAGGTGGTTATTGACAATCCCTTGAAAATCATGAAAATGTGTGAGCCGATAAAGCCGGTGCGGCCCGACAAGTGTCCTCCGATTATTGAACATTCAGACGAAACTTTACGGCAGATTTGCTACGAAACTGCCCATAAAATCTATGGCCCAAACTTACCGTCCATGGTAGAAAACCGCTTGGAGACGGAATTAAATTCTATTATCTCTAACGGTTATTCCGTGATGTATATTATTGCCCAAAAGCTGGTGGATAAGTCTAATGAGGATGGCTATCTGGTAGGTTCCCGGGGTTCTGTAGGATCTTCCTTTGCCGCTACCATGGCCCATATTACCGAGGTAAATCCATTGCCTCCCCACTATGTCTGCCCCAACTGCTACTACACGGACTTTGACTCGGAGGAGGTAAAGTCCTATTCCGGTATGGCAGGTTATGATATGCCAAGTAAAAACTGTCCTCACTGCGGTACGGTTTTAAACCGTCTGGGTTTTGATATTCCCTTTGAAACCTTTCTGGGCTTTGACGGAGATAAGGAGCCGGATATTGACTTAAACTTCTCCGGAGAATATCAGGCCAGGGCCCATGCCTATACCGGAGCCATTTTCGGAGAGGAAAATACCTACAAGGCAGGAACTATCGGTACTTTAGCTGAAAAAACCGCCTATGGTATGATTAAGAAATTTTATGAAGAGCGGGGAGAGAAGAAGAGAACTGCAGAACTGAATCGTCTGGTAGCGGGAATCACCGGAATCAGAAGAACCACCGGACAGCATCCGGGAGGAATTGTGGTGCTTCCTCACGGAGAGGATATCAATACTTTTACGCCGGTACAGCATCCTGCCAATGATACGGAAAGCCCCATTATCACCACCCACTTTGACTACCATAAGATAGACCATAATCTATTGAAGCTTGATATTCTGGGACATGATGATCCTACCATGATTCGAAAGCTGCAGGATTTAACGGGATTGGATCCGGTAAAGGACATTCCTTTGGATTCTCCCGAGGTGATGTCTTTATTCCAATCCACGGAAGCTTTAGGCATTTCCCCGGCGGATATTCAGGGGGTGGAATTGGGTTGCCTGGGGATTCCGGAGTTTGGTACCCAGTTTGCTATGCAAATGGTGCAGGATACCAAACCGAAATACCTTTCCGACCTGATTCGTATCTCCGGACTTTCCCATGGAACGGATGTCTATCTGAACAATGCCCAGGATCTTATCCTAAGTGGAGTAACCACCCTTCGTGAAGCGATTTGCTGTCGTGACGATATCATGGTGTATTTAATGCACATGGGCTTGGAACCGGGAGAAAGCTTTAATATTATGGAGGCCACCAGAAAGCATAAGCCCTTAAAGGACGAGTGGTGCGAGCATATGCTGGAGCATGGGGTGCCCCAGTGGTACATTGATGCCTGTAAAAAAATCAAGTATATGTTCCCTAAGGCCCATGCGGCAGCCTACGTTATGATGGCTTATCGTGTAGCCTATTGTAAGGTTTTCTATCCTAAGGAATACTATACCGCCTATTATACAGTTAGAGCAGACGGATTTGACTTTGATAAGATGTGCTTCGGTGTGGAGAAGCTTCGTTTTCATATCAAGGAGTATTCCGCCAGAGAGAAGCTTTCCGCAACAGATCAGCTCTGTCTTCGAGATATGAAGATTTGTGAGGAAATGTATGCCAGAGGAATACAGTTCGCCCCCTTAGACATTTACAAGGCGAAGGCTAAGGACTTCCAAATCACGGAAAAGGGAGAGATTATGCCTTCCTTCAGTTGTATTGCCGGTTTGGGAGAGGCAGTGGCTCAGGGCTTGGAAGAGGGAGCAAAGTACGGAAAGTACCTTTCCAAGGATGATTTTATCCAAAGAACCCATTGCCCCAAGGCCTTTGCGGATAAATTCCATGAATTGGGGCTTCTAGGTGACATTCCCCTATCCAATCAGATGTCCCTCTTTGACTTATAATACAAAACAACGGATTTTCTTGTAATATTGCCTTTTTTCATATACAATACAACTATATATCTTGTGACATGCAATAGACTGCATTGTTAGAAATAGGAGGAAGGATCTATGAAAGTTTATGAAACCGGCAGTATTCGTAACGTAGTTCTTTTAGGTCATGGAGGTGCCGGAAAAACCACCATTGCAGAAGCATTAGCTTATGTAACTTCTGGAATTAATAGAATGGGTAGTGTTGATGACGGGAACACCCTGTCTGACTTTGATAAAGAAGAAAAGAAGCGGAAGTTTTCCATTTCCACTTCCGTGATTCCTATCGAGTATAAGGGAGAGTCCGGAGAGCTGAAGATGAATATTTTGGATACTCCCGGATACTTCGACTTTGTAGGAGAGGTGGAAGAGGCTGTTTCTGCGGCAGATGCGGCGATTATCGTGGTAAACGGTAAGGCGGGGATTGAGCCGGGAACGGTACGGGCTTGGGAGCTATGCGAAGCCAATGCCCTTCCCAGACTGTTCTTTGTCAGCAATATGGATGATGACAAGGCTTCCTTCAGACAGCTGGTTTTGGATCTGGAAAAGCAGTTCGGTAAGTCCGTAGCGCCATTCCAGCTTCCTATCCGTGAAAACGAGAAATTCGTAGGCTTTGTAAACGTGGTAAAGATGGCCGGAAGACGTTTTACAAAGATGAATGAATATGAGGCTTGTCCTATTCCCGACTATGTGGAGAAGCATCTTACCATTGCCCGTTCCGCCTTACTGGAGGCAGTGGCAGAAAGCTCCGATGAACTGATGGAAAAGTATTTTGCCGGAGAAGAATTTACGGTAGAAGAGATTCAGGCCGCTTTACGGGAGAATGTAGAAGCCTGCAAGATTGCCCCGGTTCTTATGGGATCCGGTCCCAATGTGCAGGGCTTTAATGTATTGCTCCAGGTTTTGGAGAAATACTTCCCCTCCCCCGAGTCTTTGGAGTCCATCGGTGTGGATGCTTCTACCGGAGAGCACTTCAGAGCAAAGTACCAGTCTGATAAGAGCCTCAGTGCAAAGATTTGGAAGACTATCGCAGATCCCTTCCTTGGAAAATACAGTCTATTTAAGGTTTGTACCGGTGTATTAAAGCCCAATTCCGAGATTTACAATGTAAATAAAGAAAGCATGGAAAAGGTGGGAAAGCTCTATCTCCTTCGGGGAAATACCCCTATCGAAGTGCCTGAATTAAAGAGTGGAGATATCGGTGCGGTAGCGAGGTTAAATATCAGTGAAACCGGAGACAGTATTTCCGTTCGTAATGCCCCCATCCTTTATCATGGACCGAAGCTTTCCGAGCCCTTTACCTTTATGGCCTATCGTGCAGAGCAGAAGGCGGATGAGGACAAGGTATCCACAGCTTTACAGAAGATGATGGAGGAGGACAGAACCATCAGATTACAGTCTGATCCTGAAAACAGACAAAGCTTAATCTATGCTATCGGAGAACAACAGTTAGAGGTTTTGGCTTCCCGCTTAAAGGATAGATACAATGTTTCCATTAACTTGGAAAAGCCACGCTTTGCTTATCGAGAGACCATTAAAAAGACCGTTAAGGTCCAGGGCAAATACAAGAAGCAGTCCGGTGGACACGGACAGTATGGAGATGTTGTTATGGAATTCTCTCCAAGCTTTGACTATGACCAGGCCTATACTTTTAAAGAGCAGGTATTCGGCGGTGCTGTGCCGAAAAACTATTTCCCTGCAGTAGAAAAGGGAATTGCAGAGTCCTGCAAGAAGGGACCTTTGGCAGGATATCCTGTTGTAGGAATAAATGCCACCTTATTGGACGGCTCCTACCATCCGGTAGACTCCTCCGAGCAGGCCTTTAAGACAGCAGCTTCCATGGCCTTTAAGGATGCTTTCCTTCAGGCAAGCCCCATGCTTTTAGAGCCGATTGCACACCTGAACGTTACTGTTCCGGATGCTTTTACCGGAGACATTATGGGAGATCTGAATAAGCGTAGAGGAAAGATCTTGGGCATGACCGCCCTTAGAGACGGAAAGCAGCTGGTTGAGGCTGAGCTTCCCATGAGTAACCTCTATCTTTATAATACCGACCTTCGCTCCATGACCGGAGGAGCAGGAAGCTTTTCCTTCTACTTCGTTCGCTATGAGCAGGCTCCCGGAGATATCCAGAATCGTGTAGTGGAAGAGTCCAAGAAGATGATGGAAGAATAATAGAGGTGATTTTGTGAACTATAAAAATTTACAGAGGTATAAAAACGGAGACATAACTAAGTTAGACGATTTGTTACATATAAGGTTATTGATTTAAGTTTGTAAAGGAGACTTTTATGAAAAAGATACATAAATATATAGCAGTTATGCTTTCCATGATTATGCTATGCACTGTGATTTAACCAAGTGCAGCTTATGCAAAGGGAGTAGATTCTAAAAATTTAGCAATGCTAAATAAAAAAACTATGACTAATACGGATACAGTATATGTAGATGACGGAGAAGGTAATATTGTACCTGTTGAAATAACAGAAACTATATACTATAGAGCGGATACCGGTATAGTTCCAAGGGATTTTTCTCCTAAGGCTAAAGTTGGTGAAAGACGTACTTACACAGTTAAAATATCAAATGAAGCTATGGGAGCACCATCTTTAGTGGGTGGAACATTGAGTTTTGTCGCCAAAAAAAAGGCTGCACAAATTTTGGCAAAAGCTATAGCAGAAAAACTAGGTTCTGGTTTTATTCCTGGACTAAATTTTGTATCATGGGCACTTGGCGTAGCAGCCTTTGCTAATGCAGTTTCAGGTAAATCTGGAATATTAATAACTGTGGGATTAAAATATACTAGTACTTATTTACATAAAGATGGTTACTATGCATATGGATGGTCTGCAACTAGTTTGTCGGTGAGAAGATATTAAAAGGGTGGTAAAAATGAGTAATAAATCAATGTTATTTTTATCAATACTGCAAATAATAGTAGGAGTTCTCGCTGCTGTGGTTTTTGTTAAGAGTATTATTAATGGTGGAAGTACAGAGATGCTGCCAATAATATCATTCATGGCTATGATATTGGGCATAGCAAATGGTGTTAAAAATTTACGTGATAAAAATAGAGAATGATAAGAATGGTCTAAATGTTTAGTCCATTTATGGTACAAGTTGTTTTTAATTGTAGTAAGAATATAAAAACAGTAAATCACAAAGTCGGTTTACTGTTTTTTTTATGTAAATGGTCAATAACCCGTCATCTTTTTTCTCTCCACAAAAATTG
>NZ_DBHIGR010000073.1:0-10071 GCF_057249185.1 Oribacterium sp. | reverse complement strand
GGAAAACTTTGCCGGGAAAACAGTGGTCTTTTCTTTGGAGACAGGAAAAGAGGGAGCTTGGGATGCATTAAATCCCCAATTCTCTCTTTATGTAAATGGGATTTTAAGACAGGGCTTGGATGTAAATCATAGAGAATGCATTCTTAGCGAAAATGCTAAGGCAGGAGATGAATATAAAATCTTTTTAACCTGCTTTACGGGGGACCAAAACTATTCTTTAAAAATGATGGGAGCTTTTCGAATTTTAGAGCCAAGAGTGGAAAAGTTGTACTATGACCTAAGTGTACCCTACGATACCATGATGCTCTTGGAAGAGGATTCAGAAGAGTACATTACTATATTGCAGAAGATTAATCATGCCATTAATCTTGTGGATTTTAGAGTAGAGAACAGTCCGGCTTTTTATGAAAGTGTAGAAAGAGCGATCGAGTATTTTCAAAAAGAGTTTTATGAAACCTATTGTAATAAAGAAAAATTTCCGGTGGTACTGTCTGTAGGGCATACGCATATCGATTGTGCTTGGCTTTGGACATTGGCGGTAACAGAAGATAAGGCGGTAAGGAGTTTTTCCACTGTATTGGAGTTAATGAGGCATTATCCGGATTATATTTTTATGTCATCCCAGCCTCAGCTCTATATGTATGTGAAGAAAAATGCTCCGGAAATCTATGAAGAAATTAAGCAAAGAGTGAAAGAAGGACGTTGGGAAGTAGAAGGCGGTATGTTTGTGGAAGCAGATTGTAATCTTTCCAGCGGTGAAGCTCTGACTAGACAATTTCTGTATGGCAAAAAGTTTTTTAAAGAAGAGTTTGGAAAGGATAATAAGATTTTATGGCTTCCGGATGTTTTTGGCTATTCTGCAGCGCTTCCGCAGATTATGCAAAAATGTGGTGTGCCTTATTTTATGACTACTAAAATTAGTTGGAATGAGACGAATAAAATGCCTCATGATAGTTTTTTGTGGGAAGGAATTGATGGAAGTCGTTGCTTAACTCATTTCATCCCCAGTAGAGATTATAAAAAGCCGGAAGTGGAAGGCGGATCCGGTCAAGATTTCTATACCACTTACAATGCAGACTTAAATCCATCCCAAGTAAAAGGTTCTTGGAAAAGATATAGCGACAAGGAGCTAAATAAAGAAGTTTTATGCAGCTTCGGATATGGAGATGGTGGTGGCGGCCCAACAAAGGAAATGCTGGAAAAGGATATCAGAATGAAGCAAGGAATCCCCGGGCTTCCGCGTACACAACAGGGTACTGCATTGTCTTTTTACGATAGGCTTCAGAAAGAACTCTGCGAGAAAAATGATATTCCCGTATGGTGTGGAGAATTATATTTGGAATATCATCGTGGTACCTATACGACTATGGCAAGAAATAAAAAATGGAATAGACGAGGAGAATTTGCATTAGAAAACATGGAGGCTTTACAAGCTCTCACAGAGCTTTTATCTCTGCAAAACAATACCTCCTATCCAAGAAAAAGATTGCATGAGCTGTGGCTTATTCTTCTTCGGAACCAGTTCCATGATATTTTACCGGGATCCAGTATTTATGAAGTATATGAAGATTCTATGAAGGAGTATCATAAACTGTTCTTTGAACTGGAAGAGTTAAAGAAAAATGCTCTACAGGAATTATTAGGAAAGGATGCAGTAGCAGAGAAAAACAGTCTAAAAGAGCTTTCTAATGCTTGGTTGCAAAGGGACTTCCAAAGTGATGCGGGTTATGTTGGAAGCTGGGAAAATGGAATTCTTGGGAATGCAGATTCCGAAGACATGAAACAGACCTGTGATGCAAGTCTTTTGCTATGGAATCCTAAGCAGAATCGACGAGGAGAACTTATCTCTTTGCTGCTACCCGGATATGAGAATCCTATTGCTAGCTTAGGAGAAGAAGAGTATCTATTGCAAAAAGGAGAACAAGGTGATTGTCTTTTGGATTTACAATCCCTTCCCAGCTTTGGATTTTCCAAATTTATGTTAAGAGAAGGCTCTTCTCAAGAAGTGGAAAAAATCAAGAAAGATGAAGAAAATACAAAAACCTTCCATTGGGAAAAGAGAAATGAAGGCGGTTTATTTATTTCGAATCCTTTCTTTGAAATAGAACTTGATGCAAGAGGAGAATTTATCTCTTTTGTGGATTTGAGAGAAAATAGAGAACTGTTGGTAAAGGGAAGTCATGGTAATGTTTTACGTGTGTTTGAAGATAGACCACATAACTATGATGCCTGGGATATCAATGATTATTATAGTGAGAAGCCTTATGAAGTTTCAGAGCTTCTTTCTATGGAAGTAGTAGAAGAAGGTCCTCTACGCTTCAGTTTATGTATTGAAAAGATATTTTTATCTTCTCGAATTAAACAATGGATTCGATTATATAAGAATCATCCTAAGGTAGATTTGGACTATGAAGTGGATTGGAAGGAACATCTTTTACTGTTAAAGAACTTTTTCTCTTTTGACATTCAAACGAGAGAGGCGAGCTTTGATATTCAATATGGAAATGTAAAAAGGCCAACGCATGCAAATACCTCCTGGGATAAAGCTAAATTTGAAGTCTGCCATCATAAGTGGATGGACTTAAGTGAAGATGGATTTGGAGTAGCTATTTTAAATGACTCTAAGTTTGGCATTAGTGTAAGAGAATCTACCATAGGACTTAGCTTACTGAAGTCTCCCTTATATCCCAATCCTATGGCGGATAAAGAAATTCATCATTTTTCCTACAGTATTTTCCCGCATCAGGGAAGTTGGAAGGATAGTGATATGATTTCTTATGTTTATGCTTTAAACAATCCGGTAGAAAGCTTCTTGCTCAGTGAGAATCCAGACAATACATCGGCTTTAAGTTCTGTTTTAGGAAATGCAGATACTTTCTCTTTCGTTCAAGTAGAGGAGAAGAATATACAGCTAGAGTGCTTGAAAAAAGCGGAGCATGAGGAAGCATATATCTTGAGGCTTTATGAGTTCCATGGAAGAAGAGGAAAAGTCAATTTGAGTTTCCATGCACCGATAAAGAAGGCTTATCTATGTAATCTTTTGGAGGAGCAAGAGGAAGAAATTCCGGATACAGGAAAGAATATTTGCGTAGAAATTAAGCCGTTTGAAATTAAAACGCTGAAGCTTGTCTTCTAGCGAGTATCTTATTTTTAATGTAAGTTATTTTTGATATCCGCTTATCCCCCTCTACTACTTATGTAGTAAAGGGGGATTTTGTATGTTTATTAAATATTTGAAAACACAATAGTCTCTCTAAACAACTCGGCAGTGAATGAACGTTAAGTATACTACAAGTTAACACTTTGTGTAACATATGAAATATATATGAAACATATGAAACAATATTGACTAAAAATGCTCAATAGATATAATTGTGTATAAGAAATTATTGTTGGAAATGTATAAAAATAAGTTGCTAATACTTAGTTACCAAAGGATTATTCCAAATGAAGAATAATGTTAAGCAAGGAAACTCTGTAACAGTGAGGGATATTGCAAAAACAGCTGGGGTTTCCCCTGCGACTGTATCCCGATACTATTCTGGTAGCACAGTGGTAAGCAGAGAATTGGCCAGTCGAATAGAGGATGTATCTGAAAAGCTTGGCTATGCTCATCAACATAAGAGACGTAAAGAAGGAAGAGTGATTGCAGTTATGCTTCCCGATCTAGAGCTTATGTTTTATCGTGATGTACTGAGAGAGATTTTTGCCCAGTTGCCCCGATACCAATATCGTATGGTGATTATTCCCTACGAAAAAGGGGAGCAAGATTATAAAAGATTTTTTTCGGAAATGAATATTGAAGGTGTTATTTATCTGGATGAAGAAATAGATTCGGAAATTTTGCGTTATATTTTGTCTAAAAATATCAGAACTGTGATGTGTGGTGGACCTGCTACGGACAACAAGTCAGAGATGGTACATGTAAATGATATGTTAGCAGCATATGAGGGAATGAAGTATCTGATTCAGTTACATCATGAAAGAATTTTAATTTTATCTGATTATTCAAATAAACTAGGCTCCACATTTCAGAGGCTAGTAGGTTGCAAGAAGGCTATGGAAGAATTTGGTTTGCCTATAGTTGAAGATCTTTTTGCACATGGAAAGATAACCTATGAAATGGGATATCGTTTAACGAAGAAAGTTTTAGATAAACAGGTGGACTTTTCGGCAATCTTTGCTTTTAGCGATGAAATGGCTATGGGTGCCATTCGTGCATTGCAGGAAAGTGGTATACAAGTACCGGAGGATGTGTCTGTTCTAGGCTTTGACGATATTTCCTTTTCGGAAAAATATAATCCGCCTTTAACGACAATACATCAGCCCATTCAGGAATTTGTTACGCAATCTTTAAATTTTTTTTTAGAAAAAGAAGAAAGAAACAAAAATGTAGATATCATATTTCCTTTCAGAATTATTGAAAGATCTAGCTGCCAGGAAAACAGGCAGAATTGAATACATTTTATAAAGGAGGCTTTATGAAAAACAATTTATCTATGGAAATGCAAAAGCTTGTGGGGGCAAATACGCTACGAGGAATTGCCTATGGAGTACTGGCGGGTGCACTAGTGCTTACTGCAGGATGCGGAAAGAAAGAAGAGGAACAAACGAATCTAACTCTAGCTATTTGGGATGAGGCACAGCTTAGTGTAGTTCAGGAAAATGTAGATGCCTTTAATAAGGAACATGAAGGGAAAATAAATGTTAGTGTACAACAGATTCCATGGGACTCTTATTGGACCAAATTGGATGCCTCTTTAGAAACCAATGAGGCACCGGATGTTTTTTGGATGAATGTTTATCTTACTAAGTATGCAGACCATGAGTTACTCCATTCTTTGGATGAATATATTGAAAAGGATAAGCTTGATTTATCCGTTTATGCATCGGGAAGAATAAAGGCATTTAATTATGGTGATAAGCAGTATGCCCTTCCCAAAGGATTAGATACCGTAGTTTGTGCCTTAAATAAAGACATTTTCCAAAAGTATGATGTGGAACTTCCCAAAGAGGGATGGACCTGGGACGATATGCGTGCAACTGCAGATCAGCTAAAGAGTGCAATCCATGAGAAAGGTGGAAGTGAATATCCTATTGTAATGGAATTGGATGGACAACCTTCTTGGATTAATTTCTTGTATCAAAACGGAGGCTATTACCTTAGTGAAGATGGAAAAACAACAGGTGCTGCATTGCCAGAATCTCAGGATGCGATTCAGCAGGTTGTTGATTTGATGGACAATGGTCAGATGGCACCCTATGAGGTACTTTCCGAGAGTAAGGGAACAGACTTATTTGTTTCCGGTCAGGCAGGTATTGTATTCGTTGGTTCTTGGAAAGCAAGTGTATTGGAAGACAGTAAGCTAGCTCAAGATGGAAATGTTCAGCTGATTCAGATGCCGGCTATGGCAAAAAATAATTATTGTACAATGGGTGGACTTGGCTATGTAATGAGTGAAAAATGTAAAAATAAAGAGGCGGCATGGGAATTTATTCGTTATATTAGCGGTGAAGAGGCAGAAACGCATGAGGCAGAGAAGGGAATCGATATTCCGGCCTACTTATCTGCTCAGGATGCTTATGTTAAGAACTTTAAGAATCTGGATGCTCAGGTTTTTATGGAAGCAAGTAAAACTGGTTTCCCCTATCCTTCCAACGGTAACTTTGATTGGACTTCTTTTGTGGATGATTCCATGCAGGTGGCTTTTGCGAAAAAGCAGAGTGTAAAGGATGCATTAGAAGAAGGCGCTAAAAAGGCACAGAAAGTATTGGATGAACTGTATAAATAAATTTATGTAAAGCGAAGAGAGCAAGAGAAACTTGCTCTGCTATGAGGATGTAAAGATGAAGAGGGAAGTAAATAGAGTTAATCGCAAAGATAAACAGGAAATACTTGTGGCGTATTGTTGCATCCTTCCTATGTTTCTAGGGCTATTTATTTTCTATATACTTCCTTTTTTTGAAAATGTCTTTTTTAGCTTTCGAAAAATGGGAACCTTTGGTAATGGTGTTTTTATCGGCTTAGAAAATTATCGAAAATTGCTTCAGGATGATGTATTCTGGATAGCTTTCAAAAATACTATTTTTTATGCCATTGTGGGGGTTCCTATAGTTCTTTTTGCTTCGGTTTTTTTGGCTAATCTTTTGAATAAAGAAATACGAGGAAGGACAGTTTATCGCACTCTTCTTTATATCCCTGCAATAACTATCCCTGCAGCTATCGGAATTTTATGGCGATGGATATTAAATTATCAGTACGGAGTTTTAAACTATCTTTTAGAAAAGATAGGATTATCACGACAAGCCTGGCTGGGAGATGTGAACTTGGTACGATGGTCTATTATTCTGGTTTGTGCTTGGTCTATGATTAGTACCTATACCATTATTATGCTGGCAGCTCTACAGGGGATTAATAGGGAGTATTATGAGGCGGGAAAAATTGATGGGGCAAGCAATGGGCAGCTTTTTTTTCATATTACGCTACCAATGTTATCTCCTATGATTTTTTTCTCATTCATCATGATTACCATCGGGATTTTACAGATTTTTGACTTCATTTACCTGATGGTGGATAGAAAATCTCTGGCCTATCAATACAGCTACAGCTTAGTGACTTACTTTTATGAGTGTGCTTTTACAAAAAGTAGTATGAGGGGATATGGGGCTGCAATTTCCGTGGTATTAGCTCTATTAATTTTGTTTGTCACTATTATTCAGATGCTGGTCAAAAAATATTGGGTAAAAGAAGGGTAGGACATAGAAATGAAGAAAAAAGTAAAGAGTGGAGAAAGCTTAGGCTCCAGTGTTTTAAGTCATTTGTTTCTGCTGATAGCAGCTTTTTTTGCCTTTGGTCCATTCCTTTGGATGTTTTTAACTTCTATTAAAAGCTATGAAGAGACGATTCGGATTCCGCTGAAATTCTTTCCTACCGTACCTAAGTGGGATAATTTTGAGATAGTTTTCTCAAAACTACAATTTTCTATTTTGTATTTTAATACCTTTTTTGTGACCATCTTGATGATAGTGTTTCAATTATTGGTTGTAACACTTTGTGCATTTGCTTTTGCTAGACTAAATTTTCCTGGAAAGAATTTTTTGTTTTTGTTTATGCTGGCTTTAATGATGGTTCCCAGTCAGATTTTTATTATTCCAAGGTTCAAGTTGATGGTATCCTTTGGACTTAGCAATACCCTAGTGGGCCTGGCATTACCGGGGATTTTTAATATTTTTGGTGTATTTTTAATGAAACAGTTTTTTGAAACGATTCCTAAAGAACTTGATGAAGCTGCCAGAATTGATGGGGCAGGCTATATGACAATTTATTGGCGGATTGTAATTCCTCTTTCCAAGTCTGGTATCGTTACTTTGGCTATTTTAACCATGCTTGGTTCCTGGAAGGATTTAATGTGGCCTTTAATAAATAACTCTTTAAGAGAGAAGATGACTCTTGCAGCGGGTTTGGCGATGCTGATTGGTGAACATACCACCTATTATGAGCAGGTTATGGCGGGAGCGGTGATTGCGGTACTTCCTCTCATAGTTATTTTTATTCTTTTCCAAAAGCAATTTGTGGAAGGAATTGCCTATAGTGGCTTAAAGGGCTAAGGAAGGAAAGAAAGATGATTTTTAAGTTTCCAATTAATGATGCGCATATTCATTTATTTGATGTGAAAGCCATAGAAGAATGCATTGCTATGGTGGATTATTGTGGGTATAGTCATTGGAATTTTTTGGCGTACACCATGCTTGAACATAAAGGATGCTTTGCAAATAACTTACTGGCTGCTTTGATGAAATTAAAAGAAAAGGGTAGATGCAGAGCCTTTGCTTCTTTTGATTATGCCATGGATTTTACCGTGCCGAAGGCGGAGGAATTAAAAAGGCAGATTCAATTTTTTGACCTTGCGGGATTTGATGGAATAAAAATGTTGGATGGGAAACCATTTGTAAGGATGAGACAGGGAATTCCTCTAGATGCACCCAACTATGACCTGATGTTTGACTATGCAGAAAAATCTCAGATGCCTATTACCTACCATATCAATGATCCAATTGAATTTTGGTACTGGGATAAATTGCCGGAGTGGGCTAAAAAAGAAAATACATTTTATGGAAACGGAAAATATCTGCATAAGTGGGAGTTGGATGAGGAAGCCTTCGGATTTTTACGAAAACATCCGAAGTTAAATATTGTTTTACCACATTTCTTCTTTGTTTCAGATCAGCCTGGATTATGTAGTGAATTATTTAATCGCTACGCAAATCTTCGTTTTGACATTACTCCGGGCTGGGAAATGTTTGAAAATTTTGCAAAGGATTGGGAATTTTGGAGAGATTTTTTTGAAAAACATTCCGACAAAATTTTATTTGGAACGGATACCTTTTCAGACCATTGGAAAGAGACAGTATTTTGCTTAAGACGGGTACTGGAAACAGAAGAGGAATTTATTGCTTTTGAAGAAAACTGTAGAGGACTTAATCTGAAAGACGAAATATTGCAAGACTTGTATTTTAATAATTACCATAAAGTGGTTCGGAACATAGAAAAAACCATAGATGTGAAAATGGTATTGGAATATGCGGATACTTTGTATGAAAGAATTCCAAAGGATGAAAAAGAGAAGGAAAATCTTGCAATTTTGGAATACTTGAAGAAGGAAATTGCAAAATATGCATAAAATGGGAGATTGTGTATGAAACCATATGATTTTAAAGCATTTTCCCAGATGACACTGGATTTGATTTTCAAAGGAATGGATAGAATGCCCTTGCCGGGAGAAGAAGTATTTTCTCGGGAGTTTTCTATACAATTGGGAGGAGGACCAACGGTGATTCCCATTGTATTAAATTTCCTTGGGAAAAAGACTGCACTGGGTACCTTTTTGGGAGAAGATGATGAGTCCAAGCTGTGCATTCAATTGATGGAAAGGCTAGGATTTACTAATTACACTAATTTTTATTCAACAACAGAAGTAAGCAAAGGGAAAAATCCTTTGGTGGTATCTTGTGTATTCTCTTGGGATAGAGATAGAGGCTTTGTAACACGAAATGATGAAGTTTGTGAAGACGCTTTAGAGGAAGAGACGGTATATCAGTATTTGAAAGATGCGAAGGTTGTGTTTGCTCCGAAGGGACATTTTGCAGTTACTAAACGGCTACATGAAGAGGGAAGCATTATCGTTAGTGATACAGGGTGGAAAGATGACTTGAACATCAAAGATTTTTTGAAAATCCTTTCCTTTGTAGATGTATTTACTCCTAATGATAAAGAAGCTATGAAGATGACAGAGACCACTTCTGTGGAGGAGGCTCTTAAAGTCTTAGGGCAATATACTAGGTTTCCTATTGTTACGATGGGAAGCAGAGGTTGTGCTTGGATGGAGAATAAGACTTTAAGATTCTCTGAAGCCATATCATTTCCGAAATCTATAGATACTACAGGTGCAGGAGATAATTTTTTGGCGGGAGTTATTTATGGAATACTGACAAGCGATAAAATTTCTGATTGGCTAAAATTAGGAAATATTTTCGCCGGATATTCCACAACAGGACTTGGATGCTACCAAAGTATGGTTACCGGAGATATCATCCGACAATATTATCCGGGAAAATTGTAAGCGAGGGATATAAAATGAAACTGACAGTCATTGGAGGCGGTGGAGTCCGTTCCTTGTTTTTGGCTAAAAGCATTGCACAAAAAGCACAAGCTCTACATATTACAGAGCTGGTGTTTATGGATAATGATGAGGAAAAACTGAGAATTTATGGAGGACTGGCTAAAGAGGTTAGTAATAGAATTGAGCCGAAACTGACGCTTTCCCTATCTGTAGACGCTGTGGAAGCAGTAAAGGATGCAGACTATATCATCACTACTATCCGTGTGGGTGGGGACTATATGAGAGTTTTAGATGAAAGAATTGCTTTATCCAATGGCGTTCTAGGACAAGAGACCACTGGTGCAGCAGGTCTTTCTTTTGCCATGCGTTCCATTCCGGTATTGGCTGAATACTGTGAAATAATTAAACAGAATGCAAAGCCAGGTGTTAAAGTTTTTAATTTTACAAATCC
>NZ_DBHIGR010000072.1:0-10087 GCF_057249185.1 Oribacterium sp. | reverse complement strand
TCAAGAGGTTGATACAGTGTCGCTTTATTTCCCTCTAAGGAAAATGACGATATTTTCAGCTCTTTTTCCATTCCTATATTCTCCATTCCTATTTTTTCTATCTCTGCTTCCAACATATCCGGTTTCTATATCTATAGTTTCTACATCGCTGCTTCTGTAGCGCCGACCTCTGAATCTCAGATTCATACACATCCGGCTGCTGTATTTATCAAAGTATCATGCTCTAGATATTTTCTATACTATATCATGGTTTTCCTTTTCGGAATACAAATCTAAAAAAAGCCGGAAATCCCGGAGAATTTTGTAGATTGCCTTCTCATTTGTGCTAAAGTAAAAAAAGACTGCTAAAATCAAAACCATGATGTCTTTAGCAAATAGTCTGCTAAAAATTCTAGCTTTAATTTCAATGCCAGAACAGTTTTTCATGATAAACTCACTATAGGAGAAAGGAGTTACTATGCAGAAAACCATATATCTTGCAGGCGGTTGCTTTTGGGGGGTAGAAGCCTATTTTCAAAGAATTCCCGGAGTGCTCTCTACCTCTTGCGGTTACACCAACGGAAACAGCAGAAATCCCAGCTATAAAGAGGTTTGTCACAACAATACCGGCCATGCGGAAACCGTAAAAATCGACTATGACCCGGAGCGCCTGCCTTTAAAAAATCTTTTGCGCTATTATTTTCGGATAATTGACCCTACCAGTTTAAACAAACAGGGAAATGATGTGGGCACCCAATACCGCACCGGTATCTATTATGTAGAAGAAAAGGACAAAGAAATTATTCAGGAAGCTCTAAAAAAAGAGCAGGAACAGTACAGCTCTCCTTTGGTGGTGGAAGTGCTTCCCTTGGAAGCCTTTGACTCCGCGGAAGAATATCATCAGGATTATCTGAATAAAAATCCGGGAGGCTACTGCCACATCTCCCTTGCCCTGGCGGATGAGCCATTGATTGATTCAGAGCAATATCAGCCTCTTTCCGAAGAAGAACTACAGGAAAAGCTGACAAAAGACGAATACAATGTACTGGTGCATAGCGCCACAGACCGCCCCTTTGAAAATGTTTATTGGGATACCAATGCTAAAGGGCTTTATGTGGATAGAGCCACCGGAGAGCCTTTATTTTCCTCCAAAGACAAGTTTCACTCCTCTTGCGGATGGCCCAGCTTTGCAAAGCCCATTGCCGGAGAAGTGATCCGCTACCTAGAGGACAACAGTCTGGGAATGCGAAGAATAGAAGTCCGTTCCCAGGGTGGAGACTACCATCTGGGCCATGTCTTTCATGACGGCCCAAGAGAACTTGGGGGACTGCGTTACTGCATTAACTCCTCTTCTGTCCGCTTTATTCCCTATGAGGAAATGGAAAAAGAGGGGTATGGGGAACTGAAGAAGTATGTCTAGGAGATAATTTCTTATAGAACAACAAGAGGTCATGGGCTTCGCTTGCACCACCAATGAAGAACGAGATACTGCACGCTTGCGAGCCATACTCATTAAGAATCAAGAGAAGAAACCGACAAACTCGGCAGTCTGCCGGGATTTGTCGGTTTCTTCTTTTGGAACATATTTTACAGCTCTGTCTTAAATACCAAAAATATCCAACTCGGCAGTTTGATATTTTTCTTTGATTTTTATCAGCTCTTCTTTTAAAGCAGATAGCTCCTCCGCCTTATAGGTATAAAATGGTCTTCTGGAATATCCTGCTTCCAGTCCTCTCCACTGCATCATGCCGTGAAGGACAGAGGGAAAATCATACTTTAAGGCAGCGAAAATCACCTCATCCGCAATTTTTTGGAGCTTCATTCCTCCTTGAATATCACTTTCCTGAACCTTCTTAAGAATCTTCTTGTATAAATCCGGGAAAAGATTATAGAAGGATCCGATAATACCGTCTGCACCGGCACAAAGCCCGGAAAAAGCCATCTCATCACATCCGGAATAAATCATAAAATCTTTTCCAAGCTTTTCCTTTAAATATCCCATTTCATCATGGGATCTGGCAGTATATTTCAATCCTTGCACATGGGGAAGATCTGTTAATCTTAAAATCAGATCCATATCCATCAGGCCTGCCAACTGAATATTGTACACCACCATAGGAAGAGGAGTCGCCTCTGCAATATCTTTGTAATAACGATAAATATCTTCTTTGCTAAACTTCCAATAAAAAGGAGGTACAGAGGAAATGGCATCAGCTCCGGCTTCATAAGCGTATTTCGCCAGCTCTATAGATTTCTTTGTTCCAATATCTCCAACATGCACAATGACCGGAACTCTTCCATTCACTTTTTGGACAACAGTCTTTACCACAGCATTTCGCTCCTCCGCATTCATGGTAAAGCATGCACCCGTACTTCCGGTAAGATAAAATCCATCTGCCCCATGGTCTACCATAAAATCAACCATACGTTCCGTACAGGAAAGATCCACATTTTCCTCTTGATCAAAAAAACTGAGCATGGCAGGAATAACACCCTTAATATCTTTCATTGAAAACTTACTCATACGATTCTCCTTTATTACTTTGTTTCACTACATACTGTCTAGCTTTACTTTATTGCTTTACTTTATTGCTTTACTTTATTGCTTTACTTTATTGCTTTGCTTCATTGCCTACTTTCTAACTTTCCGTTATCACTTTATTTCATTAACTACTTTCCGGCTTTTCTTTATCAATTTAATTTATGACTTTGTTCCACTGCTTTGCCCTATTTCTTCGCTAATTTTATGGCAGCAAACCATATGCTCCCTTCCGTCTTTCACAATCACAGTGGGTTTCGGCACCTCTGTCTTACATCTTTCCATACATTCCGGACATCTTGGGTGAAAAGCACATCCGGAAGGAGGATTAACAGGACTGGGGACATCTCCCTGAAGAGGGATTCTCTTTCTTCTTTTGTGGATATCTGCAATGGGAATGGCGCTTAGCAAAGCTCTTGTATAGGGATGCAAGGTATTTTCAAACAATTCCTCCGTATCCGCCATCTCTACAATTCGGCCTAAGTACATTACCACGATGCGGTCACTGATATATTCCACCACTGATAAATCATGAGTAATGAACATATAAGTCAGTCCCCGTTCCATCTGAAGCTTTTTTAATAGTTGCAGAACCTGAGCCTGAATGGACACATCCAAAGCGGATACCGCCTCATCACATACGATAAACTCCGGAGAAACGGACAGAGCTCTGGCAATTCCGATTCTCTGTCTTTGCCCTCCGGAAAACTCATTAGGATACCTATCCATATACTCCGGTGGCAAATTGACAGCTGCTAAAAGTTCTGCAATTTTCTCTTTTCTTTTCTTTTTACTTTTCTCCCCAAAGCGTAATAGAGGCTCTTGCATAGATCCAAAGATGGTAAAGGAAGGGTTCAGGGAGGAGTAGGGATCTTGGAAAACAATCTGCATCTTAGATCTTGCCTCATCCAAGTCTCTTTTCCCCATTCCCATCAGTTCCTTTTCTCCGTCTTCAAAGGAATAACGAATACTCCCTGCTGTCGGCTTAATCAGCTGTAAAATGCTTTTTCCTAAAGTAGTTTTTCCGCACCCACTTTCTCCTACTACGCCCAGTATTTCTCCTCTATAAATATCCAGACTGACATCATCCACTGCTTTCACATGTCCTACGGTTCGTCTGAAAACCCCCTTTTTTACGGGATAGTATGTTTTTAACCCATTTACTTTTATAAGAATATCTTTTTGATCTGCCATCTACTTAGCCCACCTTTCCCGTTAAACTGTGAAAGCATCTGCAGTAATGTCCCGGCTCCATCTGCACCTCCGGTGGCATTTCCTCCTTACACTGTTCCGTGGCAAATTCACATCTTGGTGCAAACTGACAGCCTTTAGGTCGATTATATGGATCCGGGGTAGAGCCTTTAATCGGCTGTAAATCCTGTTTTTTCCCCCTTCCCAAGACCGGAATAGACTGGATAAGTGCTTTGGTATAAGGGTGAGCGGAACGAGTTAATACCGCTTCCGCATCTCCACTCTCTACAATATTCCCCATATACATAACTGCCACATTGTCGGCAAGCTCCGCCACTACTCCCATGTCATGGGTAATCAGCAGGATTGCTGCATCTTTCTCATTTTTAAGCTTTAGCATCAATTCAAAAATCTGTGCTTGAATGGTCACATCTAAGGCGGTAGTAGGCTCATCCGCAATAAGCACCTTTGGCTGGCAACTCATAGCCATAGCAATCATGGCCCTTTGGCACATTCCACCGGAAAACTGGTAAGGATATTCATCGACTCGCTTTTCCGGAAGCGGAATTCCCATGTCCTTTAATAAACGAATGGATTGCTCTTTAGCCTCTGTTTTATTCTTTGCCATTTTGTGATATAAGAGGGATTCATTAATTTGGTAACCCACGGTAAAAACAGGATTCAAAGCCGTCATAGGATCCTGGAAGATCATAGAAATGCCGCTTCCCCGAATTTCTCGCATTTCTTTGCCTTTTCGTTTCAATTGATCGATTCTGATATCTTTCCCTTCATTGTAAAAATGAATTTCTCCCTTTTCTATTCTGGAAAGATCCGGTAACAAGCCCATAATGGCATTTGCCGTTACGGACTTTCCGCAACCGCTTTCTCCCACTATGCACATAATCTTTCCTTTTTCCAAGTTAAAGGACACTCCCCTAAGTACCTTGTTGCATCTTTCGTTATTATAAAAATTAACCTCTAAATCTTGGACCTTTAATAAAGTATTTTCACTCATAAATTTCTCACGCTCCTTGTTTGCTTAGATTATTTCACTATGCTTACACCGATAGTATTTGGAATAGTTTATCCTATCTGTGTCGGATCCGTCGCATCTCTTAATCCGTCACCGATAAAGTTAATTCCAATAACAAACAGCGTGACCACAATACCTGTCGGGAGCCATACCCACCAGGAATTTTTCAGAATCATAAGGTCTTGGGCAGCATTGAGAATATTTCCCCAAGTAGCCACCTCTAAAGGTACTCCCAGACCCAAGAAGCTTAGAGAAGCTTCCTGAAGGATAAACATAGCAGTAGAAAGCGTTATATTTACAAATATAGGTCCTATAGCATTAGGAAGCATATGCACAAATGCAATTCTCATACTTCCAACACCAAAGGCCTTTAAAGCCTGTACATACTCTTCTTCTCTGAGAGAAAGCATCTGAGATCTTGCCATACGGTACATGGAGGGCCAACCCGTAATGGAAAAGATAAAAATCAAATTCCATAAGCTTTGCCCTGTAATGGTCACTAAAATTAAAACCAAAATAATCTGAGGGAACGACATTAAAATCTCCGATATTTTCATAATGATACCGTCAAATAACCCACCCTTATAGCCTGCAACCGTCCCCAGAAAAACTCCTAAAACAGTAGCAATTAATGCACTGCCAAGTCCCACCTCTATGGATATACGACCGCCGTAAAGAATTCTTGCCCAAATATCTCTTCCTACCTTGTCCGTACCCATAATATGTGCTGCAGTGGGTGGGCTTAAAATATTTCGAAGATCTACTTTTGTGGAACTATAGGGTGTAAAAAGCGGTGCAAACACGCACAGGAAAATAATCAGAAAAAATATAATAAAGCCAAAAATCGACAATTTGTTGGCAAACAGTTTTCTCAGAGCACGATTCTTAATGCCTTTTTTGATTTGACCGGAATTTTCTCTTGCTAAGATTCGGTCCATCTTTCTATCCAGTGAACTTTTCATCTTAGACCTCCTAACTTAGTTTGATTCTGGGATCCAACATGGCGGTAATAATATCCACGATAATACTCGCCACTAAGACCATCAGCACACTGAAGAAACCGATAATCATAACCAATGGCGTATTCTGTGACCGAACCGCCGACACAAAAAGCCCACCTATTCCCGGCCACTGAAATACCTCTTCTACCACTACTGCTCCTCCGATAAGCATGGGAAGTCGGAATCCTACCAATACTACCACCGGAGTCATAGCCGCTCTAAGCCCATGCAGAAGATTTACCCTCCACTCAGGAAGCCCCTTACTTCTGGCTGTTTTCATATAGTCATGTCCCATAGAATCCAGCATACTGGATCTTCCATAACGCATTACACCTGCAGTCAAAGAAAAACCTAGAACCGTTGCCGGCATAATAAGATTCGGCAGTCTTTGCAAGAAACTTTGTCCGGCATAAGCCATACGTCCACCCACCGGAAGAATCCCCATATGCAAGGCAAAGGCATCAATAAAAATAAGTCCCAATAAAAACTGGGGAACAGCCACACCAATCATCCCTAAAACACTCAAAATCTGGTCCAGCAATGTTCCTTTTTTTAGGGCACAAATTACTCCCAGAAGAATTCCGAAAACAGAGGACATTACCAAAGCCGTAAATGTAAGCTCAATCGTTGCCGGAAGATGATTTTTCATCAAAGTAATTACCGGAACACCACTTTGCAAACTGTATCCGAAATCTCCATGTAACATCCCGGCCAGCCACTTTAAGTATCGCAAGAAAAAGGGATCATTAAGCCCCAGGGCCTCTCTCATGGCATTCAGTTGCTCCGGCGACATGGTAGATAAGGCATCCGGAGGAATCAAAAAATCGATAGCATCTCCGGGCATAAGCTCCATCCCCAAATAAATCAGAAAGCTTATAACTAACATCATCGGTATAAGCGTAAGAACTTTACGTATTATGTAATTTCCCATGAAAATCTCCTGATAAATACTGCAAAAATATGGCGGACCGTTCATTACGATCCGCCATATGACTATCTGCATTGATTACTTTATATTAGCCTCATGAGGGAACTGATTAATATAGAAACATCTGGTATATCTGATATTTGCCGATGTCACTTTCATACTGTCCATAGCCTCAATTGCCTTTGCATCTTCCGTAGACTTGCTCCAAGCATAATCAATCTTTCCTGCTCCCGCATTCTTTACAAGATTACCGTCATTTTCTCCACTGGCAAACATGTAAACAGTGTCCACGTTTCCGCTTCCCTTTTTATAGTATCCGTCCCATCTCTTTAGAGTAGCATAGTTGTTGAGAACAACCTCATCTACCTTGTATGGTCCGGAACCAATAGGTTTCTGCCAGAACTGATCCTGCTGTAAGGTTTCCGGATTAGCATTTTGCAAACAATGCTTAGGAAGTATAGGCCACTGAGAGAATACTGCTAAAGCATTGGCGGATACAGTGTCGAAGTTCACAGTGATCTTATTGCCATCTACTACAACGCCCTCTAAACTGTCTGTCTTTCCTTCCACAAAATCTGCAGAGCCCTTAATTGCCTTCACAACATCTGAAGCCACTGCATTGGTACCGGGGGTCTTCAACATAAGCTCCAAGGTGAACTTAACATCCTCAGCTGTAAGTGCCTCATCATCATGCCACTTCAGACCATCCTTTAAAACGAATTCAATGGTCTTATTATCTTCCGATACAGTATAAGACTCCGCTAACATTCCATCCGTGGGTGTTAAAGAGCTGTCCGCATTGATTAACTTGTCAAATACAAGCTCTGTACTAATCATATATCCCGGATTAACCATGGGGTACCAGAAAAACTCTTCCGGTCCGCCGTTAGTGTATAAGGTCTTATCCTCTCTATCAATCTTCCAGTCCAGAATATTCTTTTCATAGGAGAACTGATCATTTCCGAACTTTGTTCCTGCTGTATCCAACTTATTACTGGTATATATAAAGCAAACCTGATGGTACAAAGGCATAGCCAATACCTTTTCTGCAATAAATTCTTGGATTTTTGCAAATGCTTTCTTCTGGGCATCTGTATCCATCGTTGCATTGGACTCTGCAATTAATTCATCCAGCCCTTCCTGCTTAGGAACAGTGGAGTTGTTGGAAGCGGTAGAAGCAAAACGATTATAGAACTCACTTTCCGCCAAAGCCGCAACTGCTGCATAAGCCAAATCCCACTTTACTACGGACGGTCCCTTCTCCTTGTCTGTAGGAGGAACCCATAGTTGGGAGGCCAAGTCTCCCTCAAGCTTTCTAAACTTGGCTTTCACTCCGACTTCCTGCCAGTACTGGCCGATAATCGTCATCAAATCCACAGTCTGCTGATCATCATAGTAGTACACCACATCTAAGGTATAGTCTGCCGGCCAATTAGCCTCCTTCAATAATTCCTTTGCCTTTTCCGGGTCATACTTATACTCGGGAAGATTTGCATTCAACCAATCTCCGGGGGCGGTAAAGCTCTTTGCCACCTCTGCCTTGCCTTCAAAAATACTGTCCACAATGGTATCCATGTCAATGGCATAAGCCAAGGCTTGTCTCACCCTAACATCTGCCAGGGGTGTGCCCAAATCTTCGGAACTGCCGGCCTCTGTCTTTTCTGAAGACTGAGTCGCCTCAGAACTTTGACCGCTTTTAGCGGAATCATTTCCTCCCGCTCCGCAACCGAATAATGCGCCTGCCGCAAGCGATGCTGCCAATAGTAGACTCACTAAACTTTTCTTTCTCACAATCTGTAACCTCCCTTTCTTCTTGAACTTTGTAGTACAAATATTGTATAGCTTTATTTCTTTTGTTTGTCTTGTCCCAATATAGGATAAATATACAGGCTTTGTCAATGGATTTTTCTATACATATATACATATTTTTCATATTATCCAACTTATTTCTTTAATAATAGGGCAAAATAACCAGAATTGACTTTTTTTCATTTTTACGGTATTGTGTTCGTGTTTAAACTCTCATGTCAACTTTGTAGTACAAAGTTTTTGTGTAAGGGAAGTGCTTGATGCTTGAAGCCAGTGAAATGAAAAATTTAAAATCGCGCAAGCTGTATTTGCAAGTTTATGATGAAATAAAAAATTATATAGAGGAAAATCATTTAGTCCCCGGAGATAAGCTCCCTTCCGAGATGAAGATGTGTGAGATGCTGGGGGTCAGTAGAAATGTTCTCCGGGAAGCCATCAAATCTCTGGAAATCACCGGTACCCTTTGCTCCACGCCGGGAGCCGGTATTGTTATTCAAGAATTTAACATTAACTTTTTCCTGAGAAGCCTGGTTTACAGCGTTAGGGATGAAAAGCAACTGTTTAAAGAGATAGAGGAACTTCGGAGAGTGTTGGAACTTGGTTTTGCAAAAGAAGCCTTTGGGAGCATTAGTCCGGAAAGCTTGGAACAACTTCGCAAAGAAGTCGAAAATATGGAAGAAATCTTTAGCCAGATTAAAAAATCTCACTCTTCCGTATTCGGTATAAAATTCGCAAAATCGGATGCCGCATTTCACAAGATTCTTTTCCAATCTGTAGACAACAGTATGTTGAAATCCATTATTGAATTCTTCTGGGCCTGTGATAAGTATTACAATATAAAAACCACCCATCACAACATAGAACTCACAGTGGAAAAGCACGAAAAAATCTATACTGCCCTTCAAGAAGGAAATTATGAAAAATATATGGAAGCTATGAAACTGCATTTTCAAAACGGATATTCTAAAGGATAAAAGGAAGTATACTTATGGAAATAAAACAATCTAATTCGCAGTATGACATTATCGTTGTAGGAACAGGATTAGCCGGTATACGAGCCGCAGTAAGCTCCGCAAATGCCGGAAAAAAAGTTCTACTGATTTCCTCTTCAAAACTTTGTTCCGGATCCAGCTTCTATCCCCTGATGGACACTCTGCATTGTCTATGCACTGCAGGACCGGAAGATAAAGAATTGTTCTATCAAGATATTCGGGATTGCAGTCAGCAGATGAATGACCCCTGGATGGGAAGATATTATATAGACCATATAGAAGAATGTATTCAAAATCTTCCGGATACCGGTATTGATGTGCATAAACTTCCGGAAAAAAAGATTGCCTGTTTTGGTCATACCTATAGAGACTTATATTATTGGAAAAACTGGGAAGCAATTCGAAAAAACGTCTATGATACTCTTGCTCAAAATGAAAATATCAACCTTTTAGAGCACACGGATTTAGTCCATCTTGTACTTTCCGGAAAGCGAATATCCGGAGCTTTGCTCTTAAATAAGGAAGGCCTAGAGCACGTCGCCACAAAAGCAGTGATTCTTTCCGGCGGAGGAATGGGAGGGCTTTATCTTCATAATCTTAATACTGCAGATGTGT
>NZ_DBHIGR010000071.1:6904-10148 GCF_057249185.1 Oribacterium sp. | reverse complement strand
CCCATATAGGTCTTACCGTAGTTCTTTTTCTCCTGCCATACATCATAGGCCTGAATTGCCACCAGCTCCGGATCCGCAAGAAGAGTAAAGGGCAGTCCGTATTTCTCTTCAAACTTCTTGTGGGAAGCCACGCTGTCCTTACTGATTCCCAAAACTACGGCACCTTTTTCCATAAACCGGGGATATCGTTCTGCAAAGCCGCAAGCCTGCTTTGTGCAACCGGCGGTATTGTCCTTTGGGTAGAAGTATAAAATGACCTTCTTTCCTCTGTACTCTGACAGAGAGTGCATGTTTCCATTCTGATCCGGCAATGTAAAATCCGGTGCCTTTGTTCCAACTTCCAACATAGTAATCCTCCTTTAACAGTGGTTTGTGTCTGATTAAAAAGATGCTACAAGAATCATTAGCTTATCTCTCCTTTTGAGAGCAATAAGCTTTAGTAATATAAACCATTAAAACATTTATAGTTCTATTTTTATACCCTTATTTCGCAGGTTTTCTATACACTCGAGCAGATATTCCCCATTATGCTCTTTGTAAATTGGGCTTTCTATCATTTTTTCTTCAAGATTATCGTATTTTTCTGCTGTCTTTCCTCTATAATTCTTATCTCTCCACTCTTCAGAAACCTTATACCCTCTTTTTTCCATTTCATCCATAACCAAGGAATGATAGATAAATAAGTGATATGGAGAATAGGAAAATGCATAATCTACTGTTTTATGCTTCTTATTCCACCCGTTCCCTCTAAGGGCACAGCACTCTCTATGTTGTCCAAGAAGCTGATTTTTCGGCAATAAGGGAATCAGTTGTTCATGCCATAGTCTCATTTATTTTCTCCTGTTAATAAAGTGGATTCCTGTAAATATTTGTTGGGATATTTCCTTAGTAAAGCGTTAAGATATTGAATCACAGCTTCCTGACTATTTTCCCCTTCCATATATTCTTCTAATATCTCAAATAATCCTTGTTTTTCCGTTTCACTTGCGTCTTTCTTGAAATATCCCCATACATGAAGAATGGCATTGTTAAAATCTTTTTTACTCTCTTCTATATCCTTTACGCTTTGTATTTTTCCCTGTAGATATGCAATATCCACTTCCTTTTCTTTCAAATACTCTCTTATATCCAGATATGCTTTATGGGATTTGCTCAGCACATAATATTTATTTTTTGCCCAGAGCTCTTCACATTCTTTTTTGATATTCTTGGACTTCACTTTACGCCTTCTTTCAAAATAGTTTAAGCATCCCTATTCCATATTTAAAAAAATTGCAGCAATGAATAATTCTAATCATTGCTGCAAGACACATGTTCCCTGCGAGAATCGAACTCACAACTAGTGCTTAGGAGGCGCTTGTTATATCCATTTAACTAAGGGAACAACAGAACGCTACTATTTTACCTATCCGGCAGTTTTCTGTCAATGCGGGGTTAGGAACTTATCTATCTGCTCTTGTAGGAACTTATCTATCTGCTCTCCACTCCTTTTTCACCTGCTCCCAGATAGCAAAGGCCTTCCGAATTCGTTCTCCGCCATGATGATACTCAAAAACATCTTCCAGCTCCTCATCGGAATAGGCGGAAAGGTCATGGGAATAGGCCCACATACGCTCATAATGTTCCCGCCGATACATGGATTTTCCCCATTCACTGCGGTCTGTCCACAGGGTTCCCAAAAGGAAAATTCCGCTAATCAAGAGGCAAAATACAAGTCTGCCCTGTGATGTTCTTGCTTTCTGTCCCAAACTTGCTCGGTTCTCATTTTTCCATAAGAACAAGAGCAAAAATGCTCCCAACAGCGCGCTTTGGTATTGCAGAGCATAACGGCTTTGAAAGGCATAGCTTTCCTTTAAAAACATATAGCGAGTGAGGAAAACCAGAGCATGACTGGCTAAGCCGTGGAGAAGCAGTAGTCCCGGCAATAAACCAAAGTAGAAAGACTCTCCAACATTTTCCCCTGTCAAAGCATTCGTATCTGTCTGCTTTTGCTCAGCCATTTGCCTCTGCTGCGACGAGAAGGCTTCCTTATTTTTCGTAGCAAATGTCTTAGTTCCCGAATTTTTTGAAGATGCAAAAAACCTCCAAAGATACAACAGTATCATAAGAACATAAAAGAAAAGCACAAACGCGCCAATCAGAACAACCCCTTTTCCCTGTATCACTCCCTCTCTAAGAAGCTTCTCCAGATTTTCCCCGGAAAACAGCATAGAGGAAAAGCCGTAAAAGATAAATTTCACTACAAAAAGCAGATGATTTTGCAGTACCTCCCTTAGGGAAATGCTCTCCGCCCCGGCATATTCATACACCGCATAGTGATTGCTAAGAAGATACAGAAAGAGGCAAAGTCCATTGGAAATAAGGAGAAGAATCGTCCCCTTCATATCCCAAAGCTTCTTCCCCAAAGCCAGGAAGAAGAACATAGCAAAGCAGGAAAGGAATACCGCCAAGCAGTAGGGGCCTGCCACCAGTAAAATAAATGGCGGATAAAGCGATAGAACAAGCAAGGAGCTTTTCTTGCTGAAGGCCTGATCCAAAGCATAGAAATAGTCATAAAATGCTGAAAAGGCCAGAAAATGAATATAACCCGAGCCGTTTAAAAGCATTTCCCACTTATTTAGGCTGTAAAAAAGAATCAAAAACAGAAGCTGCTGCAAAAAGGGTAGCTGCTTTTTTCTCATAAAAAGCAGTAAGGGTTTGCTGGCTAAGAATAGTCCCAGTACCCCAAGTATCCGGTCAAAAATCAGGGTATAACCAAAAGAATAACGGTTTATTTCCCTAAAGAAATAGGTCAAGGGAATTCTCGTTAAAATATCCTTTTGCAGTAAATCCCCAAGCTGAAAGGGCTTTCCCAAATAGGAATTTACCAGTCGGATATAGTCGGAATACAACACATCCGTAGTACTTAGAAGAACATAAAAAAGAATGGCAAGCGCCATAAGGAAAGAAAGGAGCAATAAAGCAATAGGGAGCTTCCCTTCTTTCCCCTTGAAAAGCAGATGCTTGCCCGAAGATGATGCCCCAAAACCTTGCCCTAAGGGAACTTGCTCTCCGGAAGCTTCTACGCCGAAACTTTTCACATCAAAAGCTTGCTCTCCGGAAGCTTTTACGCCGGAAGTCGATGCCGTAGAAACTTCCGATCCGGTCACCGGTATATTTCTGGTTTCTCCCTCATGCTCTGCCATGCTTTCCCTCCCTTTCTCCGCTATGTATTAGCTTTTATATAGTCCTTTGGCGCAAAGCC
>NZ_DBHIGR010000071.1:0-6894 GCF_057249185.1 Oribacterium sp. | reverse complement strand
GTTTTAGAAAAATCTATGCTATCAGCGAAAACTACTCTAATTTTTCTGCTTTCGAAGCATAGAAGCAAATCCATTTTTTCACTTCTACATTTCAAAAATCAGATTAATCCTTTCTCCGATCCGGAGAATCTTTTAACATCAGAGGTTGGGAAATACCTCCTGGGTAATATCCCTATAGGCCCTTTCCTCCGGCACTTCTTTTAAAACAAGGCTGTTGTAGAAGTTCGCTTCCGACGGAAGTTCCCTAAAATCCTTGATGAAATGAATCTTTGTGCCCTGTCCGGACATTTCCGGATCAAAGACCTGGAAGAAGGTATCTCCGTAGAACTTACTCATCTTGTAGTTATTTTCCAAAATATAAACTTGTTTTCCCAAAACATAGTCCCGACCATACTTCCCTATGGTTTGCTCTGCCAAGGAGTTCATCCGGTCCTGATCCTCCCAGAAGTAAATTCTGGGGAAGGACTCACGGTACTTCATTTCTGCCGGGAATCGCAGGCATACGAAGAGCAGGGCGAAAAATGTGGGAATCGGCATGCCGGTATTTCCCAAAAGATAGGCGAAATACAAAAGAGATGCCGCAAAGCTTACATAAACCCAACGCATTTCCACCCGGATAGTAATGGAGGAGCATCCGATACAAAGAGCAATAAAGCATAAGAACAAAAGATTTTTTCCAAAAAACTCTTTTTTCAGCTTGCCCTTACGAATGGCAAAAACCAGAGCCAAAAGAATGCTAAAGGCTAAAACTGCAATGGAAGCGTAAATGACATAGCGATGCTTTCTGCCTACTTCTTCCCAGGGAATTCCCGCAAGGTAATCCGGTCCCGCCTGAATGCCGAAAATATAAAATACCTGAGAAAAGGCATGGGACAGGGCTTTCGTCAGAGAAAAGCCGTCTTGAACCTCCGTTCCTCCCGTTCCCTTCGGTACAAAGGAACCGATGGCCAGGCTGCGAATGCTGAAGAACAAAAAGGCCTGTACAAAAGGCAGGAAGAAGGGAAGAAGCTTCGGTTTTTTCAGAGCTTTGCTCTCCGAATTATCCAGTTTCCCTACGATTGCATTTACACTTTCACTTACATTTGTATATGCACCTGTACTTGCACCGGTATTTACACTTGTACTTGTACTTTCACTTTCGCCTTGCTCTACTACAATGTACCCCTTTCCCTCAGTAGAGTTCCCTGACCAAGCACTATCTGAAGCATTTGTATAATCTGAAGCTTTCCTGCTATCCAAAGCTTTCGCATTTTCCGATTCTCCAGCTTCTCTTAGTCCTCTATTCTGGGCCACGACACCGGTATTTTCCCCCGCCTTCTTTCCTCTAAAAATCAGCGGAATGTAAAACAAGGGCAGCAAAGCCACATATCGCTCATGGGTGAATATCAAGAGGAAGAAAAACAGATGAGAAAAGAGCAGCATTTTCCCAAAAGCCCTCTCCTCGCAGTCGATTTGTCGGTAAAGGAAATACAGCGTTAAAAGGGCAAAGCCCAAAGCCAGAGTTTCCAAAATGCCGATAGCCTGCCCGATCTGGTAATAGGCAAAGTGGGCGGACAAAAAGAGAAGCCCAAGGGACAAGGACAGAATACGCTTCTTCGTCATTTTCAAAGAAAAGAAGAAGAGGAAGAAGGCCAGCAGGCTGTTCAGGAAAATATTGAAATGCAAGTAACGGTTGGGGTCCGCCCCCACCAAAGCCATTTCGATATAGGAAATCGCCCAATACACCGGGCGAAACCGCACTGCCTGCCCGATGGGAAAACTGAATTCAAAGAAATTTTGCTCCCGGAAAAAGGAAAACAAATACAGGTCGTCCATGTAAAGGGCCTTGATGTGAATCTGCCGGTTAATCCAATAGGCAGCGCCTAATAGCAGGAGAAAGGCCAGCAAATAGCCTCCCAGCGGTATTCCTTTTATAAAAGCTTTATTTCCTTCTTGTTTCATTTACTCCTTACCTTTCTATTGGCGGATTTCGTAATACAATCCGCCTGTCCTTTATTCCCTAGAGATATAGCGAGGCTGCCACTCTCATCCTACTGTCAACTACCGCTTTCATGCCTTCGGAAACCCTATTGCAAATACTCCGACAGCAACTGCACAATCTTATCTTTTTCTGCTATTTCTTCCTTAGTCAAGGCGGGATAGGGCTCTTTGTTCCAAGGATATTCTAAACGCTCTTTCCGAATCTGTAAAAGCAAAAGCTGTTCCGCCCCTTCGCCATTGGATTCTGAAAATGCCTTTACGCCATCAAGAGGCAGGATTTCATTCCTCTCCACCAGCATGGGGCTTTGGAAAATGCCTTCCTCCGCCATTTGCAGAAGCATCTCCCTAGCCCGCTCTTCCCTCTCATCATGCAGGAAGCTTTGCTCCAAATAAACATAGTCGGTACCGGACCATTTTAGGAACCAGGCAAAGTAGAGGGGGGAATCGTAAAGTCCAGGACTTCCTCCGGAGCCCTCCACATCCGTAATGCTCTGCACATTACAGGGGATACGATAGCATTCCGGCGTCTCCGCAAAGGCCAAAACATGGTGCCTTGGATTTTTTGCCATTTCCGAAAAGGCGGGAAGGCTTCCCTTTTCTCCTTGGTTTTCCAGTTCCACCAAGGCATGGTCATAATAGCCCTTGTTGGCCAAGTCAATGGGGGTAAAGCCCACTGCCCCCGCCCAGCTGGTGGTGATGGTAGTAAGAAATGCCGCAAGATAGAAGGGGGAGAAGGCAAAGGCTTTTAAAAGAAAAGCCGAAAGCTTGGAGCCCCTTGTATTTTCTTCTTGAGAACTTATTTCCGAAGCACTTCCCATGCTAAAACATAGCAGTAACGCCAGACTTTCCCATAAAATATAGTAATTTCCGTCAATCTGCCAAAGCATCACAAAGCTCAGCAGAGAAAATGCCATTATCACAAGGAAGGACAGGGCAAGGGGAAGGTAGTCCCAAAGGGAAGCTTCCCCACTCTCCCTACGAAGAAAGGCTTCTCTTCCCGGTAAACTATTTCTTCCAAGTAAACTATTTTTTCCCGGTAAATTTTTTCCCGGTAAATTATTTCCTCCCGCTAAACTATTTCTTCCCGATAAGCATTTTCTTCCTATGGAAAAGCACTGCCATATCCCGAAGACTAAAATCAGCGGAAAAAGCACGCCACTCCAGGCAATGGCCACATGCTCCATATCCTCTCCCACCGGATAAAAAAGGAAAGAAAAGAGTCTACGGAAAAAGGAAAATGTACTTTCCGAAAGGGAAAGCTCTCCGCTGTAATCCACATGGGCATCCAGATTAAAGGGCCAGTTTACATGAAATCCGATAGCCTTAAAAATGCCGGTAAAGGTGGTGGAAAAGGGAAGCCCCGTAATCAAGAAAGTCCGAAGGGTAATCAGTCCTGTATAGACTACAGAAAACAGGACAAAGGGAAGCTCCGAAGTCCACTTCTCTCCCTTGGCCTGAATCGTATTAGGATTTGTGTTGCTATTTATGCCGGTATTCCCGTTGATGTTGATATTTTCTTTCGTATTTGTTTTTGTATTCCTCTTCCCGAAACACTCCATAAGCATGGTGAAGAGAAAAACGATCCCCAGCAGGGTAGAAAAAACCACCGCTGTAGGTTTAAAGCTGTAGCTGAAAAAGAGCAGGAAACAGCTTTGCAGTCTTTTCCCTTTTAGGAAGAAATACAAAGCGGAGAGCTGCAGCAAAAGGGTAAATAAATCCGTTTTCATGGTAAGAGACATATTCCCCACAGACGATAAAAGAAAGAAAGAAAGTATGCCAAGGTAAAGCTTCTTTCTGTTTTTCTGAAAATGAAAGAGAAGCAGCCCAAAAACCAAAGCCAAGGCCAGATAGGTCCAAAGACTGAAGGACAAAAGAAAGCCATAGCCCGGAAGGTAATTTAAAGGATAGGTCAAAAGCTCCAGTCCTTTGGGATAGCTGTAAACACTGTTGATTTGTCCGTGGGCAGAGAAAAAGCCCTCCGGAAACAGGACATACGCACTTCTAAGCCCGTAACGAAGGGAGTCATAATCCAATGCCACATTGCTGCGATTCATTTGCAGGATAAAAAAGGGAAGGGCAAAGACCAAGGGATACAGCGCCCCCTTCTGAAAGTCCTTTTCTAAAAAGGAAAAGAATTGTTTTATGTCTACAAATATTTGCAGAGGCCTTCCCCCGGTAACAAAACGAAACAAAAGGGCAAGCACAAAAAACCATAAGCCGGAAATAAGCATTGGCAAAAGCATACGATGAAGGTAGGCCAGGACCAACGTTGGCAAAATAAAGAGAAGAAAGAGATAGCTAAGAAAAGCTCTATTTAATGCTTTTCCTGAAGCTTCCCTTCTCGAAAAATCCCCTTTCTCCGGGGCAGCCTGCATTTTTCTTTTGAGAAAAAAGCCCATAAGGCAGAGGAAAAGATAGGCGAAAAGCCAAAGCATTTCCCGGAAAGCAACTTGGGTTTTCTCTTCTAAAAAACGCTCCAGATTTCCGGAATCACGAAAAAACAAAAGAAAAAAATAAAGGGAAAGAAGACCGATTCCTACACCGGCGATTGTTTTTACAATGCTTCCTCTTCTTCCCTCTGCCATTCCTAAATCCCTTACTTTCTCTTCCTGATTGTGTTGCTAAAGTTCTCACTATTGGTATTTCTGTATTTTAGGCTATTTAGGTAGTTTTTTCAAGGCGAAGGACTAAACGAAAAAAATTTTCATATTAAACAGGAGAAATTGCATAAAATAACGCTCGGTTTTTTCAAAAAATAAATACAAATTTATAGAACCATGTTACAATCATAAGAATCTACAAGTTGGAAAAACAGAAAGGAGATTTTATGGGTGCAAATTGGGTTGTTTGTCTTGTGGTGGTGATTTACCTTCTGGCCATGCTGTTTATCGGCTGGTACTCCTCCACAAAAATCACAAGTAACACGGACTTTATGGTCGCAGGGCGTAGGTTGGGCCCGATGCTGATGGCAGGAACTCTTGCCGCAACGGAAATCGGAGGGGGTAGCTCTCTGGGCGTTGTGCAAAACGGAATGTCCGGTTATGGCTTAAGTGCCGCCTGGTACATTATCACCATGGGAATTGCCTTTGTCATTCTCTCTTTCATGGCTCCCAAGTTCCGTGCCGCCACGGTAAAAACCGTTCCGGAGTACTTCCGGAGACGTTACGGAAAATCCTCCGGATTGGTGACGGCAATCATTATGCTACTTCCTTTAATCGGTCTTACCGCAGGACAGTTTATCGCTTCCTCCGTTATTCTTTCCACCATGCTGGGACTAAGCTATAAGCTTTCCGTAATCATTGTTGCGGTGGTGGTAACGGTTTATTCCATTATGGGCGGTCTTTGGAGCGTAACCCTGACCGACTTCGTGCAGGTTTTCCTGATTATCATCGGTATGATGGCGGCAGTGCCCTTCGCCCTCTCCCATGCCGGCGGCGTGGAGGCCGTGATTCAAAATGTTCCTAAGGAAAGCTTGAATCTTTTTGCAGGCTATGACTTCTTCGGGATTCTGTCTCTCGTCATTATGTACGTAGGAACCTTCTCCGTAGGACAGGAAGCGGTTTCCCGTTTCTATGCCGCAAGAGATGAAAAGGCGGCAAAGCAGGGCGCTTGGCTTGCCGCACTGTTAAACTTTATTTATGCTTTTATCCCTACTGTTTTGGGACTAATTGTACTGGCACTGATCAACATGGGAAAATTCTCTGCCGACGAATTTGCTTCCGTTGGCGCACGGTATGCCCTACCGATTCTGGCAATTCGCACCATGCCGGCCATCATTTGCGGTTTGCTCTTCTCCGGTGTAATCTCCGCCACCATGTCCAGCTCCGATTCAGACCTTTTGGGAGCAGGCTCCATCTTTGCCAATGACATTTTCAAAATCTTCCTGAAGCCAAATGCCAGCAGTACGGAAGTTATGAACGTGACCAAGATTACCATGGTTTTGGTGGGTGTGGCTTCCATGTTTATCGCCCTTTTCAATACCCAGAGCATCGTTTCCATCCTGATGTTCTGCTTTACCCTCCGGGCTGCCGGTTCCTTCTTCCCCTATGTACTGGGACACTTCTGGAAGAAGGCCTCCACAGCAGGAACCATTGCATCTTTGGTACTGGGAACCATTACCGTAGTCTATCTGGAGCATGTGTCCAAGGGAATGCTCTTCGGCATCCACTTTAGTCAGGCCATTATTCCCGGACTGATTGCCGCATTCATCGGCTTTATGCTTTTCTCCATCCTTATGCCTCCCGCAAAGGAAGGAACAGAGCTGGCGGAGGAAGCAGACGACTAATCCGGCCACAGATTTCCTAAAATAAAAAGAAGAGACATAGACCGTTATCCATAGAATAGGTCCAAAATCGGGTACGCTCCCGCTAGCTTCGCCTCGTAGCGGTACTAACTTCAAGCTTCGCTTCACTCGCTTTCAGTAAGTACCGACGGGCTCAGACTACCCCTCTTATAGACCTACACTGCATCATTCGCTTCATTTATTGATTTTTACAGTCCTTCCTTCCGCCGGTTTTCGTAAATACCTGCGGGTTCAGATTGCCTCTCTTACAGCCCCCTACTGCAATCGCTTCATTTATTGATTTTTGCAGTCCTTCACTTCACCGGCTTTCGGCAAGTTTCGACGGAATCAGATTGCCCCTCTTTCGGATCTATTCTATTGGATCGGAATATCTATAGTCTCTTCTTTCTTTGTATTTGAAAGCGTTGTGGCCGGATGAGTATCTCCTCCAATACTACGCCTTCTCTCTGGGTGAGTAGCATTTCCACTGCCGAAGCCACATCCTCCGGAAGGAGGTAGCTTCCTTCTTCTCCCACGGTAAAGTCCGCATTTCGGTAAAGCTTGGTATCCGTCATATCCGGCAAGATGCTGTGTACCTTTAGACCGCTTTTTCTATATTCGGAAAAAAGGCT
>NZ_DBHIGR010000070.1:0-10323 GCF_057249185.1 Oribacterium sp. | reverse complement strand
CTCCGTTCATCATTGCCATAAATCCCGGTCTGTCAAACTGTGTTCCGCTGATTCCATCATCGGTAAAATGAACGATGTTCTCCAAATGATTTTTCTTTGCGTATTCTTCCAAAATTTTCTTCTGATTGACAATCGAATTGCTCTCGCCTTGTAGTTCATCATCTCGGCTTAACCTTTCATACAAGGCGGTTATTTTCTCATAACTTCTCACGATTACCTCCTCAAATTCTTCAATAAAAAAAGAATTAAGCAAAACATCTTTCACTCAAATAGTGATGAAGTGTTCTTCTTAATTCTATAACTCCCAATACTACTAAAGCTATATTTGTATCCCAGCCCTATTGCGTAATTTAGGCTTGCTATACAATTGGTCTTAGTGTGAATTCTTTAAATATTTTTTGTTTTCCTTCTCCTTCCTCCTTTATCCAATAATCCGGTTAACTAATACTCCTTTTCAACAAACAGTCCTTTCCATTTTCGAAATTGTACCTTCTGCAAAAATACGATAAAATAATCTTCCGATTCAAAAGATACTCCCCCTATGCTTCACTTACGCTCAGCAAACAGTTATGATTTCCGTACAGAAAATGATGAAGGAACCGGTACTCGATATAAGGGAATGTTATATTACGACCTATCTATCTTGTACTTGACTCCATTGCCCGCTATTGCACATGATTCTCTTTTGTTCGCCAATCTTTCCGACCAGAATATTAGGAAGATTTTAATGCTCTACGCAGAAGAGAAAGAAAAGCAGATTTTTATTGCATTTGATAGATATGAAAATTATGGAAATGCAATCAAAGAATTACTTCAAGCAAATTGTGTATTAAAGCTCAGTGGTAGAGAGCAAGCACTATTCGGTAGGCAATGGGCTCTAAGAGATGATAGTAGAGTTGATATCTCTTGATTATTCATTCATAAGGAGGAAAAGCAATGTTAACAGAAGTTGAGCGAGAAAAAGTTTTCTATACCAGAGGATTCCGAAACTTTTGTTTTCGAGCAGAAAAAGCTAACCCTCATGTTCTACTACTCCGATTACGCAAAATTCTTTTGTTATGTTTCATGTGTCTTATCGGATTTGCAATGGTTGGATTTAAAATAAATTGGCTTGTTAAATGCATTTTATTTGGGGGGCTCTTGGGTATTATAGCTAATTATTTCTGGGGTATCTGGTTAACAATGATTATATACAAACATTCTGTATTGTTTCAGTTATTGGAGACAAAGAAGCAACAAGAAAAGATGCAGAAATATCTTTCTGAATCTATTGAGGAATTATTACAAGCAATCATTGATGGAAATATATTGGTCAAGGATTTAGGAGACGGAATTGTTTTGTACCGAAATAAAAAAATATATACATTCTTTTACAAGGGGTACTTTTATGACATGGAGCTTTATGAGAAGTCGAGGAAAGTATTTTTAGAGCCAGACATTGCAATTCAGCAACTTAAAAATAACAGTATCCCTAAAGAATACTTTGAAAAAGATTCTTTCTCTTTATCAGAGAAGAACTAAAGGTAGCTTGCAAGTACTGATTTGATGGAATAATCCATAACTTCTAAAGGAGGAAAAGCAATGTTAACTGAAGCTGAGCGAGAAAAAGTTTTTTATACCAGAGGCTTTCGAAACTTTTGTTTTCGTGCCGAAAAAGCCAACCCTCACTATTTATTCTACCGATTCGTAAATATAATTTACTTTTGCTTTTTATTTCTTATCTGGTTTGCTATAAGCGAATTTAAAATAACTTGGTATACTAAATTATTATTTTTTATTTGCTTCTCTAATATTATAATAGGTTATTTCTGGGGTGCTTGGTTAAAAATAATCATATTATTACATCTATTTAAGAGGACTCAAAAACAACAGAAGGAAACACAGAATTCTCCATCTGAGTGGTTAGAGATATTCCTTAAAAAAATCATTAATGGAGAGGTACTGGTCATTGACTTAGGTGATGGATTTGTTTTGTTCCAAAACAAAAAATTAATTGCATTCTTTTACAAGGGATTTTTTTACGATATGGACTATTATGAAAAATTTAAAAAAGTATTTTTTGAGCCCGAGAGTGCAATTCAGCAACTTAATAATAACAGTATCCCTAAAGAGTAATTGGGACAAGCAAAAAACAGCCCCACTTTCGTGGAGCTGTTCTCATTAATCTACCTGGTATGGTAACAGAGCAATGTGTCTTGCACGCTTGATAGCGGTAGTGATTGCTCTCTGATGTAATGCACAAGAACCTGTAATTCTTCTGGGAAGGATCTTTCCTCTCTCAGAGATATACTTTCTTAATGTTCCTACATCCTTATAATCTACCGGCTTTACCTTATCTCCGCAGAATCCACAAACTTTCTTTCTGCTGCGGAAGCCTGCGCCGGCTCTTCTTGGTCTTGCTGAACCACTCTTATCTGACTTCTGAAATGCCATGGCTTTCCTCCTTCTATATTGCAGCTATGCTGCTCTTCATCCTGAGGAAACCTTCCCTACCTAAGTGAAGGGGAGTCCCTCGTCCTCTACCCCATCAGGTATATTCATAAATCCTTCTCCAAGATCCTCTTCTCCGCCGCCTACATAGGGGCCGGAAGAACGGGAATAGGAAGTGTTGCCTCCCTGTCCTTTGCTGTCTGCAAACTCCTGGTCATCCACAATAATATCTGTGGTATATACGGTTTGTCCGTCTTTGTTCTGATAACTGCCTGTCTGAATACTGCCGGATACCAACATACGCATTCCTTGATGCATATACTTCTCTGCAAATTCTGCTCTCTGTCCGAAGGACACACAACGGATAAAATCTGCTGTAGGCTGTCCATCGTTTTGGTTTCTGCGGCCTCTTCTGTCCACGGCAAGAGTATATCTTGCAATGGCCATGCTGTTCTCACCCTGGGAATACCGAATTTCCGGATCTCTTACCAATCTACCCATCAGGATAACTCTGTTCATGTTTTACTCGCTTTCCGCTTGCTTATTCAGCTACTGCTTCTGCTGCAGGCTCATGCTTCTTTGTCTTAGCTGTTTCTTCTTCTGGCTTAACCACAAGATAGCGGATTACCGGTTCCATAATACGAACCTGGTCCTCGAGCTCGTTAGGAGTGTTTGCATCTCCTGTGAACGGGATGAAATAGTAGTAGGCTTCTTTCATGTGCTGAATTTCATAAGCCAGTCTCTTCTTTCCCCACTCTTCGATGTTCTCTGAAACAGTACCATTGTAACGGGTGATAAATCCCTTAATCTTTTCAATGGCTGCTGCTCTCTCCTCATCATCGAGCTTCGCACTGAGAACAACGCATAACTCATACTTGTTCATTCGCTTTTACCTCCTTTTGGTCTCTGGCCTTTCCTTTTGGAAAAGCAAGGAATAGTGATACAGCTAACAATGATAGCAAAGTTCTCTACTGTTTGCAAGCATTAAAATTAGTCCACGTCAATAATATAAATCCTCTCCTTTGCCAGTCTCTGCAAAAGAGCATCTTCCGTATCGTCTGTATAGCCGCTGAGCTTTCGAAAGGCCTCCGGATCCAATATTTTCAGCATCACCACCGGATCCTCCGGCAGTTCGTCCTCCTCATCGGAGAGGGACGCTTCCTCCGCCCTTCTTTCTAAAAGTTCTTTGGTAGGAATAGCATAGAGTACCGCCTTCCAGATTTCTTCCAAAGGCTTTTCTTCTAAGCTAAGCTTTCCTATAGTCCGAAAACCGTAGGGGCTGTAAATGCTTTCCGCCACGGGAATCAGGAAGCAAAAAGGCTCTCCCTCCTCCTCTAAAAGAGAAAAGGCATGGCGAAGCAATTCTCCCATAATCCCCTGCTTTCTCTTTTCTTTCTTGGTACCGATGGCATAGAGGTAGCTTGCCGTAAGCTCCTTTTTAAAGAAGGACATCCGGAAAGGGTTGATATGAAGCATGCCCACAATCTCTCCCTCTTCCTCCATAGCAAGGATTCTCTTCGGTCTTTTACGATAATAGTAGTCCACAAAGGCATCCGAATCCTCCGGGAAGATTTCTCGGTACAAGGCTTTGGTTCTCTCCTGTTCCGCCTCCGTTCGGAGAAGAAGAATTCTTCTACTCATACTCTTCTACGTCCTTCTCGTATTTATCCGTAAGATACTTCTCATAGCCCGGGAAATCCTTCTGCAAAACCATGTATTTTCTGGCAAAGCCGATGGGATTATAGCTCTCCTTCGCCTTCCGAAGACCTTGCAGACCCATATCATCCTCCCGGTTTACCAGCTTCGCCTGGGGAAATTCATGAAGCAGAAATTCCTGGTTAATCACCTGATAAATTCCGGGGACATCGGGATTTCCCTTTTCAATAGAGATGCTGGCCATTTCCTCTCTGGGGTTGTACGCACCGATGGAGAAGGCCTCCAGCTTTCCGTCTATGAAAATACCGCCGATATAATGGTCTATAGCAAAGCAATTCTGTAAAACTTCGTGAATTCCCTTGATTTCGTATTCCAGGGTTTCCTCTCCGTTTCCCTCTTCCTTGACCCGGTGGGTATACCAACGATCCAAAAAGTCCCAAACCGCCTGTTTTTCCAAGCAACGAATACTTCTGTATTCCCAGCGGCCCTCATATTCTCTCTTGAACTTGTTGACCAGATTCTTCTTCTTATGAAAACGCTTTCCCGGCAGGGTCCGAAGCTCTTCCGCATCATAGAGGTAATCCTTGTAATCCTCCTCTTCCCGTACGATAAAGCGGGGATCCTCCTCCAAATGCAGGTACTTTACCGCCTCCTCATCCGCCAAATAAATCTTTAAAGGCTGCTTTAAAACCTGATTAAAGTAATCCTTAATCAAATCAAAATACTGAGGCAAATCCTCTTCGTCACAGTAGGGCGTGGCAGTATACTGTTCTCCGTCCTTCTCCATCAGAATAAAAAGAGCCTTGTCCTCCCACTCTGCTATGCGGGTATTACAATATTCCGCCCAGAGGTAGCTGTCCAAAGCGCAACTATCACAGGTTTTGTTCGGTCTTCGATAAAAATACGGAGCAATACGGACGGAGTCCTCCACCCGTATTGGCTCAAATATCAATTTTTTCGCATCCAATGCCATATTTGTCCTTCCTTTCAGGAACTGCTTTCTACTCGGGACATTTTACCACAGAATGCAAAAAAGCTTGTGAAAAAACGATAAAATTCCTCCTTTCTTTTGAAATTTTTCTTTCTTGAGAAAGACTTCTCTGTAGACTCTCTCCAAAACAACAACGTTGACCGGTCTTAGCCTTACCATAACAAAAGAAAGGGCATCTGCCTAGACTCCACATTCGGATAATATCCGTAAACGGATAAGGTTTTGGCCCTTTCTCTATTGATTTCTCTCCTACTGCCTTGAGGAATGATTGGGAGTAATACGACGGATGACGCTTTTTGAGTCGGCTTTTTCCGAAGCATTCCCTCCATGATCTTCCGATGCCCCCATTCCGTAAATCTCCAGTAGCTCCTTCGTATAGACTCCCTTTTCCCGATATAGAATCAGGGGCGGTAAAATCCGAAGCTCTACAGAGGCTCCCCGTACCGCTTCCAAGAGGAAAAGCTTTGCCTCTCCCTCCACAAAGGAATGCACCATCTGCAATCTTTTCGGCTCCAGGCCTTTTTCCCGTAAAATACTGATAATCTCCGCCAATCGTTTCGGCCGATGCACAAGATAAAACTTTCCCTTAGGCGCCAATAAATATCTTGCCGCCTCCGAAACATCCGTAAAGCTACAGCTCACCTCATGTCTTGCAATATTTTTCTTTTCCAACGGATTTTGCAGGTCTCCCTGCATATAGGGAGGATTTGCGGTCACCACCGTAAAAGAGGAAGCCAGGCTCTTTCCCTCTACTGTCCTTTGCTCTTGGATTTTGCAAAGGTCTCCCTCCAAGATATGGATTCGCGCCTCTTCATTTAAAGCTACGGATCTTCTGGCAAGCTCCACCGCCTCCCTTTGAATTTCGATTCCGTAAATGCTTTCCGCCTCTGTTTTTGCCGCCAAAAGCAAGGGCACAATTCCATTTCCGGTACAGAGATCGAAAACTCTTCCTCTCTTTACCCCCTGCTTTGCGAAATTCGCCAAAAGCACCGCATCCGTTCCATAACAAAAGGCTTCCGAATCCTGAATAATTCGGTAGCCCTTGCATTGTAAATCATCTATTCTTTCCATGATAAACTTATCTATTCTTTCTCTTTGAAAACCGCTTCTTAGGCTTCGTCTTTTCTCCGTCTTGGCTTAAACTTCAGCTCCGAAACCTCATACTCCCGAAGCTCCTTCTCATCTTCCTTTTCCAAGTTTACAATCAGCTTTACCTTCTGGTTTAAGACAGAAACGGAAACCACCTCTCCCTTTAAGCCCTCCTTGGTGGTGGCATAGTCTCCCACCGCCGGCAGCTTGGAGTTTAAGAACTCATAAACCTCTTCTTCATTTTTCAAACAACACATCAAACGACCGCAGACCCCGGAGATACTGCTGGGGTTTAAGGATAAGCCCTGCTCCTTTGCCATCTTGATGGACACCGGAACAAACTCCGGAAGATAGCTGTGACAGCACAGAGGCCGACCGCAGGAGCCGTAGCCTCCCAGAAGCTTGGTCTCGTCTCTTACCCCCACCTGTCGAAGTTCGATTCTGGTACGAAAAATCGCTGCCAAATCCTTCACCAACGCACGGAAATCCACCCTGCCGTCCGCGGTAAAATAGAACAGTGCCTTTCCCCGGTCAAAGGTATATTCCACATCAATCAGCTTCATTTCCAGCCCATGCTCTTGAATCTTCTTCCGGCAAATCTGAAAAGCTTCCCTTTCCTTCTCATGATTTACTTCGTACTGCTTCCGGTCCTCCTCTGTGGCCTTTCTGAGAATTTCCTTAAGAGGCATCACAATCTTTTCCTCCGGAAGCTCCTTATTGGCCATCAAAACTTCTCCGTATTCCACGCCTCTGGAGGTTTCCACCACGGCAAACTCTCCCCTCGTAAAGCTTATGCCCTTGGGAGCGAAATAATATACCTTTCCCGCGGTTCGAAACTTTATTCCAATTACCTCTGTCATCTATAACCCTTTCCTTATGGCTTTTTCTATGGCTTTCTTTATGGCTTTTCTATAATTATGTATTGGATAAAAACAAAAAGAAATCTAAAATCTGATAGTTTTGGGCAACATTTACCGCCCGTCCTTCTTTATAGCGTTCTATATATTCTCCCCACTGCCCCAGTGTCCAATAGGAATATTTTTCCGCCATGGCCGTAATGCTCTCTCTGGCACTCTGCCCATAGAGCAAATGATGGTCTTTCGTGCTTTTATAGCATAACACATCCCGCAAAATAATATCAAGAAAACAGTAGAGCTCTTGCCCGTCCAGCTGTCCCAGCTCCTCCGCGTATTTCTGCATTTCCTCCTGCTTCTTATGGGCAATCTCCTTTAAAAAGGCGGGTAAGGCACGAAGAGCCGGAATTTCCTGTAGCAATTTCCACTGCTTATCAATGGGCATATCCCCCACATAGACTCGAACCACACGGCTCAAAACGGTGTCTAAAAGCTTGTTTTCATTTTCGCAAAGGAGAATCATGATAACATGCTCCGGAGCTTCCTCCAGGGTTTTTAAAAGGGCATTTTGGGCCTCCACCGTCATCTTATCGCTGTGGCAAAGCACGTAGACCTTGTACTTCCCTTCCTTCGGGGAAATGTCCACCGTCCCCTTCACTTCCTGACGAATCTGGTCAATGGAAATGCTGGATTTCTTCTCTCCGTTTTCCTTCTCCTGATAATCCACAAAAATCAGATCCGGATGCTCTTCCTTTTCAATGCGAAGACTCAGACTGTCCTCCGGCTCTTCCGGTTCTTCCTTTTTACTTTTATGAAAAAGCCGTACCACAAAGTCCTTCGCCATTTGACGAAGCAAGTCCTCTTCCTGCCCAATCACAAGATAAGCATGATGGATTCGATGATCCGGTATGGAAATCCCCTTCATTCCTTGCCTTTTCCTCTTCCTGTTCTCTTCTTATCACAATCGGATGATCCGCTACAGCCCTCTTTCCGTCCCCGATTTTATATCCGCCAGAATCTCTTCCACACATTTGTCAAAATCAAGATTGTGATAGCGTTTCTTAATGCCGGCTTCCCGAAGCTTTTCCTCCGAAAAATCCTTATTATCCGCCTGAAAACGTCTTTCCAGCTCCTCCAGAGCCTTGGGATCATTCCCCTGCTCCCGAGCCTTGGCTCGACTTAGGCGAAGCTCATCCTCCAGCTCAATATAAACAGGCCGGATAAACTCCTGCCCCAGATAGTCTTTAATACTGTTATAGCTTTCCAAGGTTCCGATGCAGAGAAAGCCCTTGCCTTTCTCCCGAAAGCCTTCCTCATAAGCCGTGCCGTAATACCAAAGTCCAAAGGCGGTATCGTAGCTGCGGCTTTCCATCATTTTCCCCTCCGAAAGAAGCTTTAAAAACGCCTCTTCCGAAAGAAAATGATATTCCTCCCCCTCCTTTTCCATGGGGCGCATAGGCCGGGTAGTATAGGGGATAATCCTTTTTAGCTCGCTTCTTTTCACCAGCTCTCGGAAAATGCTATCCTTTCCCACAGCGGATTTTCCGCAGATATAATAGATCATTGCTCCTCATTCTCCTAAGGCTGGCCCGGGCCCTGATTGTCTCCGCCCTCATCCGCAGACTTGGGGCCTTCTCCTACTACCGCATCATCGGAGCTATGGCTCTTGCTGCTTTTCTGACCGGCTGTAGATTCCTTTGTTGCCGCTGTACTGCTCTTTTTACCGCTCTGACTCTCCAAGGTGGGGGATTCGCCAATGCTTTCCTTGCTGCCCTTACCGGAGGAGCTGCTTTCTTCTTTGGAGGCGGAATCTTTTCCGGATTCCTTCGTAGATTCCTTGGTACTCTCCTTATTACTTTCCTCGGATTTGGTCGATGTTTCTTCCTCCGAGCTTTCTTCCGTAGTCTTTTCTGTCCTTACTTCCGTTTCTTTCTTCTTGCTCTCTTTGGTAGCTTCCGTAATCACAACCGCTTCCTTACTGCTCTCTGAGGCAGCTTCTGTCGCCTTTAAATTCGGTAAAGAAAAGCCTGCAATATTCTTGAAAAACAAAAAGCAAACCACGATAGCCACAATGGCCAGGGATAAGGCGAAGAGCAGCTTCAGAATATCCCCGATAAAATTGGCTTCCTCCTCCACATGCTGCTCACTTCTTCTTTTCTTTCTATGATCCTTCATACCTAATCTATAACCCCTTTGCAAAAAACATTTTTCCTTAGAATCTTGCATATTTTAACATGAAAATGCAGAACAATCTATGAGGAACTAAGCCCAAGGTTTAACTTATCTGTACTGCTTCTATATTTTATGTACAAAAAGGAAATTCCTCTTCAAAATACTTTAAAAGAATTTCCTCTTCAAAATGCTTTAAAGGAATTTCTCCTTTACTTCTCCGGAAGAAACAATCTTCATGCTGCCCTCTTGGCAACGCACGGAAAGAGAACCGTCCTCTAAAATCGCTTCTACCCTTCCTCGATATTCCTGATGGTTTTCCGTGAAGAGAATCTCCTTAGTTAATAAGATATTTTCCTTCCTATACTCTTCTTCCACCTTATCCTGATCTAAAAAAGAGAAATAGTGAAACAGGATAGACGCAAGAAACTGATTTCGGTTTATAGTTTCCTTCTTTTCCTCATGATAATCAAACAATGCTCCGGCAATGCCGGAAAGCTCCTGGGGAAATCCGGATTCCGGCAGAAAAAGATTAATCCCGATACCCATAATACAATAGGCTAAAGAAGAAGAATCGCTAAGCTGTCCTTCAGCTAAGATTCCCACTAGCTTTTTTCCTTTATAAAACAGGTCATTTACCCACTTAATGGAAAGCTCTATATCAAAAACCTCCTTCACGGCACGTTTTACCGCAACAGCTGCATGGCAAGTTAAAACCAATGGGTTCTTGTTTTCTCCCCTTGGCTTAGTCAAGATACTGAAGTACAGGCCTGAGCCCCTGGGAGAAAGAAAGGATTTGCCCATCCTCCCCCGTCCGGCAGTTTGATAATCGCTAAGAAAAACGGTACCTTCCGAAATATGGGAAAAAATATCTTCTCCATAGGGAAGCTCATGAATTCTTCTTTTACATTCCGTATTGGTGGAGTCAATTTCATCAAATAAAAGTACATGAGGCTCCAAAGATAAGCATCCCTGATTTCTTACCTGATAAAAACGCAATATTTCTGTAGAAGATAAGGGCTCCATAATTCCTCCGAATTTTACATACAAAAAAATCCCAAGAACATCTTGGGATACCGTGACGCCAACGAGACTCGAACTCGTGATACCACCGTGAAAGGGTGGTGTCTTAAC
>NZ_DBHIGR010000069.1:0-10359 GCF_057249185.1 Oribacterium sp. | reverse complement strand
GGAAAACCAATTCCGGCTCCGCCTCCTGCATCACCTTCCTTAAATGGTCATAATCCCGCACATCTCCCTCGATGGAATGCATCCCCTTTTCTAAGTTTAAGAGGGAAAATAAGGCGCCCAGCTCTTCCTTTAGGGCATAACCGGTGCATTCCGCTCCCATCATTTGCAAAATCAAACTAAGCCACGCCCCTTTAAAACCGGTGTGGCCTGTTAAAAATACTTTCTTCCCCTGATAAAAGGCTTTTAATTCTTGAAAATGCATTTGCCCCCTACTCCTCTACCAACGCTTCCAGGGTGCCTTGCCGCTTGCCCACAGCTCTTCCAAAAGCTTCTTCTCTCTCTGGGTATCCATGCACTGCCAGAAGCCGTCATGATAATAGCCCATCAGCTTGCCTTCCGCCGCAAGATTCTGCATGGGACTTTGCTCCAAGATGGTATTATCGTCCTGTAGATAATCAAAGATTTCCGGCTCCAGCACCATAAAGCCGCCGTTAATCACCGCGCCGTCCTTTTCTTCCTTCTCCCGGAAAGAACGAATCTGCCCTTCGGCATCCACATCCAAAACGCCCTTTTGCTGAGCAAGGTTTACCATGCTGATGGTTGCCGGCTTGCCATGCTTTTTATGGAAGTCCAAAAGAGCCTCCAGATTCACATCGGAAACCCCGTCTCCATAAGTCAGCATAAAGGGCTCATGCTTTAAGTATTTTTCCACCCGCTTTAATCTTCCGCCGGTCATGGTGTGAAGGCCGGTATCCACCACGGTTACCTTCCAGTCCTCCGCCTCGCTGTTGTGGACTTCCATGGTATTCTTTCCCATGTCAAAGGTAATGTCCGCATTGTGCAGAAAATAGTTGGCAAAATATTCCTTAATCAGGTACTGCTTATAGCCCGCCAAAATGATAAATTCCTTAAAGCCGTAGGAAGAATAATATTTCATGATATGCCATAAAATGGGCATTTCTCCGATTTCAATCATGGGCTTTGGCTTTAAATGGGATTCCTCCGAAATTCTGGTGCCTAAGCCTCCTGCAAGAAGAACAACCTTCATGTCTTCCGTCCTTTCTTTTTTTCTTTAGAGTATAGCACAGAGTCCTTAGAAAATAACAGCGGAAAGATATCTTTAAGGATTCCTTCCGCTATTTTTTCTGCTGTTTCTATGCGATACCTTGCATTTTCCTTTCCCGCATTTTCCAAAAAAGAAAAGAAAGGAGAAAGGCCGTAGACGCCGGTAAAATCCAGCCCATCCCTACAGAAAAAAGAGGGATGTGAGAAAGAAGCTTCATCATTTTCCCATGAAAAGGAATCCCGGCATGCAGCTCCTTCGGCAGTGCCTTGTAGGCATCCAAAAGGGCAAAGGGCACCGTAACATACAGGGCGATTTGGAAAATTTTAGTTTCAAAGCGAAAATGCTCTCCAAATAAACATAATAAAATCAGCACTATGCTCATGGGATAAATAAAATAAAGCGCCGGGACGGTAAATTGAATGATTCTGCTTAAGCCCAGATTGGAAATGGCAAAGGAAAAGAAGGTAAACAGCAGCACAAGCTTTTTATAGGGAAGCCCCTTGGGAAACATTTCCGCAAAAGCCAGACTGGTGGAGGTAATCAGCCCCACCGCCGTTTTCAGGCAGGAAAGGCAAATGATGATTCCCAAAAGCACTCCGCCAAAACGTGGAAAGTAATGGGTGGAAACGGAATGCAGGATGTCTCCGCCATTGTCCTGCAAAGAAAAAAGACTTCTACTGGCCGCTCCGGTAAAGGCCAATGCGAAATAGACGATGGCCATCATCACCGTGGTAATGCTTCCGGAAATAATACTTAGGCGAGAGACTTCCCTTCCGTCCTTCGCTCCCCGATTTTTAATGGTCTCAATCAAAATGTTACCAAAGGCCAGAGCCCCCACCACATCCAAGGTGTTGTAGCCCTCTAAAAGTCCGGTGACAAAGCTGTTTTTCGCATATTCTCCTGTGGGAGGAAGGCTTTGAATTGCCCCCATAGGGTGCAGAAAGGCAGTAAGCAAAAGAATCCCCAAAAAGAAGAGGAAGAGCGGATTCAGAATTTTTCCCACATAGGTCAGGATTTTCCCCGGACGAAGGGAGAAATGCAGCGCCGCCAAAAAGAAAAGGAAGGTGAAAATCAGCAATCCCGACCTCTGATACCCTTCCCCGATAAAGGGATAAAGCCCCACCTGAAAGGAAACCGATGCGGTTCTGGGAATGGCAAACAGGGGGCCGATACAAAGATAAAGCAGACTGGAAAAAAAGAGGGAAAAACCTTTTCCCCCTTTTGATGCCAGTTCCAACATACTGGCGGATTCCGTACGAGCCATGGCCACAATCGCCAAAAGAGGCATTCCCACTCCGGTAATACAAAAGCCCAGAGTGGCTAAACCAACCGTATTTCCGGCCTTCTGCCCAAGAGATACCGGGAAAATCAAGTTCCCTGCCCCGAACAACATGCCGAAGAGAAGGGAGGCAATAAATAAGAGCTCGCGCCCGCTCACATTTTTCTTCATAGGATAAAAACTCGCTTTCACAAAAACTGTTTTGCAGTATATCCTACTTTTCCCTTCTCTTCCACATATCAATATTCTTTTCAGATAAAGTTTAGGAATTCACTAATGCAAAGGAGCGTCACAAGCTCGGCTTATGACACTCCTTTTTTCATTTTAAAGCATTTTTGTTTACGGTGGAAGCGAAACTGCTTATAGGACATAGAAAGCTCTATAAGCCGAAGCCGCCTTTGCCGTTGTTCTTATTGTTTCTGGCGATGGGCAGGGCAGAAGCCAGACTGCTTAAGTTTCTGGTCTGGATATATACCTTTCCTTCTCCCATAAAACGGTTGACCAGGCCTTCCCCTGTGGTGAATCCGAAGGTTCCGGAGGCTACGGAAATATGGTAATCCAGACTTTTATCCCAAGCCACCACATGGTCATTGTCGATGGTTAAGGGGCTGTCGGGGTGCACTTCCAGCTCCAAAAGATCTCCAAAGGCATTGACAAACAGATCTCCCTGCCCCTGACTTTCCATGACGAAGAGGCCGCCGGTGCCGCCAAAAAACGCCTTTCCCAAGTCCTGCATTTTCATGGCATAGCTTACTGTGGAATCCCCAGCCAAAAAGGCGCCGGTATTCAGGCGGTACTGCCTCTCTCCAATCTCTAAACGAACAATCTTACCGGGAATGGATGGCGCCACACCGATTCTACCCCCATTAGCCACGCCGACAGCCTCGGTAATAAACATGCTTTCTCCACTGGCAATACTTCTTCCCACAGCGCTTAACAAACCGCCCAGACCGCCGCCGTTAGCGCCGGAATTCATCTTTCCCTGCAACTCCACACCGGCCATATAGGCCATGGAGCCTCTCTCAATCTTCACCCTTTCTCCCGGGTTTAACTGAATCTCCAAAATGGGACAATCATTATCTCCTAATATACGATGCTGCATAAATCCTCCAATCTGTGAAATAGGGTTTTCTTGTCGCTTTTCCATTTTTGAACCTGACAGGAAAATTATCTCTTATTTTTAGGGGGAATTCAAGGATTTTTATGATTTAACGCCACTATTAAGCTAATTGATATATTAATGTCGGATTAGCCCATTAACCCCCTCGAATTCGAGGGGGGAAATCTTAATTATTTAAACTTTCCAATCTACAAACTATTTTGTAGGTACATATTTCTATGGAAATATACATTTTTACATCTTTTATTGGACCCATCTTACATTTACTCTATCCCAAAAGAGTTCATGTAAAAAATAAAGGTTGCGCCTCCAATTTTTCTTTTTTCTTTCTAATGCTACCAAAATTTTTCTTGCCAAGGCTATGCGCAAATAAAAATTAATACTACAAAAAATAATGCTATAAAATCAAACATTAAGGCCATTTGAAAATATTGATATTTTTTTACAGCAATCCGACTGTTTATAATAATTTCATTTGCCAAGTCACAACAATAAGTACATGTAATATCTATTTCTTTACTCAAATATCGGCTCTTTACAATTTGTAAATATTCAGTTCCATCATTTAAACATGCAATATTCAAAAAGTATAAATAATTATTCGTTCCAGGATCATTCAAATATAACTTTAACTTTATATCACCAACTTTTTTGCCCATATTTGGCCAAAAAGACATAAGAGAAATAGCCATAGAAAGAACTGTAAAAATCCTCAAAATAGTAAGCAACAGTGGAAATCCAAAATCCATATTTACTGATAGCACTGCCACATTAAATGCAACAAGTGCAGCATTTTTTGCCTCTCCAAAATCAAGCCATTTATCTACTCTTTCTAATTCATTCAAAAGAAATGGTTGAAGAATATCATCCTTCATTATTTATCCCCCCAGATTTTTTCTTCCTCGAAGATAGTTTCTAATGTTTTTTTAAAATCTTTTATAGCTTTTGAATCATCATAATCCTTCATGTCTTTTTGCTGAATCCACTTAACCTGATCATGAGAAGTATTCGGCCTATAAGGTTCTTTATGCTGAACTATTCCTGCAAAAATAATTCCCTTCTTAATGTTTGCTGTGCCTTCACCAACTTCATAGGTCGCAAACGGTTTGGGTTGTTTTTCCTCTCGTCTTTCATCACAAAATAACTCTATATCCACAGCATAATTTTTCATATAATACTCTTTGATTGTTTTTACTAAAGCTTCTCCACTTTTCGCTTTTGCACAACCAAACTCCCATTGTTCTTTATTATTATAATTCCCACTCCCTCTATGAATAATCATAATCTGCTTATTTTCAACATCGCAGCACACTACTGCACAATGTAGCTCTAAAGGGTACTCCTTTGGAAAAGTTGAACGATTTGCTGTAATCGATTTCTTTAGATAATCTCTTTTTTTTTGGAAATTTCTATCCTTAATAATCCGCTTAATGGCCTTGTCTACCTCAAACATACTATCACTTAATCGAACTTCACTATTTGTGTTTTCAGTTTGTTTTATTCTTGCAATATAATTACTACTTTTGGGATTATTATATAATTCATCATATCTAAAACTTTCCAAGAACGCCGAAGAAGCTCCTTCAATAGAAAATTCTTTATTTAATTCCTCCATCACTTCCTCATTGTGATACCATATTACAGGATATAATGCTTCGTTCCACACCCCCTTCAACTTAACATAATCTATGATATGTAAATTAATCCCCTCTTTTTCCTTAAAATCTAAAAGTAGCATTGCTAACTCAAAGCTTATTGCAAGTCTTCTTTCTTGGGTATACTGCTTTAATCTGAATCCAGCATCCATATCACTTCCTAAAAAATCTTGAACGCTATTTTCATTGGCAGTTATTCGATAATTTATTTTTATACAATCAAAGAAATTATTTTCATACTGTGTGTTGACTGCGGCTATCCATGCTGTAGATTTCAAAGATAAAGGCGAGTGAAAACTTAACTGTTGAATATCTTTATCCTTTAATTTTTGATTTTTTATACTTTTAAAAAATTCTCCACATTCCAGTCGTAATGTCATACGGTTCGTTACTTTAAAAATGAATGAAACCCATTTGTTCAAAAGTTCACTACGATGAATCTCCGAAAAAAATATTATTTCATCTCCAATGACTCTCCATAAAACAGGGTTCTCTAGGTTCTCTTGGTTCTCTTGGTTCTCTTGCTTCTCTAAATGTTCAACTTCGTCCTTAATATCTCCTAGTAAAGACTCCATAACTATAGGCCAATAAGGAGTTGTTGTCTTATAGCTTGTTGAATTAACAATGTCAAAAGAAAAGAACAGGTACATGACTGACTGTCCCTGCTCTTTGCTATCAATGTCTAACTTTTGTGCATCTGTAATTTCATCCGTAGGTTGTTCACCAATAAGCAAACTTATAAATTCCTTTTTTTCACTTTCTAACTGACTCATGATAAAATTCCCAAAAAACGACCTCTATTAATTGCTGCAGATAAAGACACATTAAACTTACGTGCAACCTGTTCCATATCAACCGTACCATCTACCGCCAATTCACTCACTTCCTTCAGATAAATTTCTCGAGGCATTAACAACGCCGCAGCGAACTCATTGGCCTGATATTCTTGCTCTGATGCACCAAATCTTCGATATTCTACTTCTTTCTGTCTTTCCCAAACTTCTTTACTAATACCATATCCCATATGAAGGAATAAATGCCCCAATTCGTGTGCGATTGTAAAATTTTTTCTTTGCCTATTCTGAGTAGGCGATATAACAATATGAAAACTGTTATCAGAAATTTTTCTAATTGTACCATCGCAATAAGAATTAAGATCTATTTTTTCTTCAATTTCGCCACCTATTTCCTTCACTATAGGTGCCATATCCTCTACTGGAAATGGAATTTTATATACATCTCGAACACAATCCGCAAGCTTATTAATGTACTCTCTCGTCTCATAATTCATTACTCCACCTCCTTTTCATTCTTAGTATTAGAATACTATCCTAAATTTTGTAATAATGCAATAACTATAGGGCTATTTCCCTTTTAAATTATTTTAGTTAAAACCACACTTTTGAATAGTATACGATATTAAATACAACGGCTTTATTCATCACTGTTATAACTATATAAACCCTGCGCTAATAATATTTGCTCTATATCACTTTTGTGAATTATCCTTTTATCCCCGAGCTAGCCATAGCCGTCTGCACCTGCTCCTCTAGAACTGCATAGAGCAAGATTCCCGGTAAGACCACCACGGTTAAAGCCGCAAAAAGTCTGGGGTAATTATAGGAAAAGGACTCTGTGAAAAATTGCAAAGCCAATGGCAGAGTTCTTGCCTTATCCGAACTAATCAACAATGAGGCATAGAAATACTCATTCCAGTTTCCCAAAAACAATAGGATTCCCGCTGTGGTTAATCCGCCCTTTGCCAAGGGAAGGTTGATTTTCCAAAAGACGGTGAAGAAATCCGCTCCTTCCAGTATCGCCGCTTCGTCCAAAGACTTGGGAATGGCAAGGAAGGCAGGCCTTAATACAAAGATGCTCATGGCCAGTCCCATGGAAATATACACCAGGCTAAGTCCCGGCAAAGAATCATAGAGATTTAGATGAATCAAAAGGGAAAATATCGGCTGAGCCTTAGACTGTGCCGGCACCAAAAGGGTGATGGAGTATAGGATAAAAAGAAGATTTTTTCCCGGGAAGTTATACTTGGCAAAGACATAGGCTCCCATGGCATAAATCAACAAAGCCAGTAGCGTTGCGGAAAGGGAAACCAAGGTGGAATTCAAAAAATACTGTACAAAATTATACTTGGAAAAAATATAGCTGTAGGGCTCTAAGGAAAAGCCTGTAGGCAGGGAAAAGGGATCCGATAAAATTGCCGCATTGGTTTTAAAGGAGGATAAAATCACCCACACAATCGGGAAAAGAGAAATCAAAATGGTAAAGCACAAAAGCATTCCAACGAGAAGGGAGGATAAAAACCCCTTCTTTTTCTTTACATTGACATTGTCTTTATTTTGCAAAAATGCTTTCATTTTGATAAATCCCTTCGCTTAGACCGTAATGCTTCACTTCATCTGAAAGCTCTACACTTTCACAAACCTCTACTTTTAGTCATAAATCCCTTCATTTAAACGAAATCCCTTATGCACCAAAAGCAGCACCAAAATTCCCGCCAGAAACATCATCACACCGCTGGCATTGGCCAAGCCGTATTTTAAGTCCAAAATGTTCTTCATCAGGATGAGGGGGAGGTTCATGGTGTCGTTTCCCGGCCCTCCGGAAGTGGTTAGGGCGATTTGCTCATACATGGCAATTCTGGCCGTAATGGAGGCAATGATAGAGGTTCCGATGGAAATACGACACATGGGAAGCTCGATATGCCAAAGAATCTGAAGGGTATTGGCGCCGTCCACCTTCGCCGCGGAAAAGACCTCCTCCGGAATGGAATAGAGGTCATTCATCACAAGAAGCGTCACAATCACCGCATAAAAAAGCCAGGTGAGCGTCACCGCCCAGAAGGCATAGGGAGATTCAAAGAACCATTGGTGATGAAAATCCTTGTTAAAGAGGCGAATCAGCCCGTTCATAAAGCCCATTTCATCATTGAAAATGAAACGATAAATCAAAGCCCAAGCTGCTGCGGAAATTACATTCGGCACCATGAAAACCGCTCTGGTGAATTTCCAGCCTCTAGGTTTTTGGAACAAAATAAAAGCAAGAATCGTTCCAAAGCCCACATGAAGAATGGTGGCAATAAGAGACCACAAAAAAAGATTCTTCATGGAAAGCTGAAAGGATTCCTGCCCAAAAAGCTGTATGTAATTTTGCAATCCCACAAAACGGGGACGGTTAAAGCCGTCATACTTCGTAAAGGAAGTTAGAAAAATACTGAGAATCGGCTGTAAATAAAAGAAGAGAAAAACCAAAAAGGAGGGGAGCAAAAATAGGGCAATCCACTTATAATTCCGTCTTTCCAAGCTTGATGCTTTCATCCTATTTTACTCCCCTTTACTCTTTCTATTTAATGTTTTGTATTACTGCTTTGCCTCTTCTGCCTTTTTTGTAAGTTCCTTACAGAACTCTTCCGGACTCAAGCTTCCGTCAATCAGCTTTGGTAAAAGCTTTCCGAATTCCTGATCCCCGATAGAAGCTGGGAACACATCCCCTAAGATAGGTACATATTTTGTATCATCATTTACGCTCTGATTGTACTCGTATAACAATGGGTTTTCCTTAAGCTTATTCAGGAAATCCTCGCTATACTTCAGCTTTGGTGCGGTTCCGCCCTCTGCCAGAAGATAGGCTTCCAGCTCTTCCTGACTGCCGCGGAAAGCAAGGAATGCCTTCGCCACTTCCTTCTCGTCATCGCTTGCAGTAGCGGGAATCCAGAAATCTCCATAGCCTGCAGGATTCGCTAATGCAATATTTCCGGGATAAATGCCGGCATGCACGGAGGATCCCTTAAAATCATTGCTCCACTTGTCCTTGGATTCCTCGTTAAACTCGGAAACCATCCAGGAACCGTTGGGAATTACAGCGGCCTTGTTGCTCATAAAAGCATTGGCTGCATCTGCATAAGCTGCTCCTAAAGTATTTGCGGAAGCATTCTTCTGTAAAAGGGTCTGTAGCTTTTCTACCCCCTTTACAAATGGCTCTTCCGTATAATCCCAAAGCTTATCCTTTACGCTATCCTGTAAAAGCTTTGCTCCACCCTCTTCATTGCCCACAAGAGCGGAAAGCATCAAAGTAGTGGTCCAAGCATTTTCAGAGGTCATAAAAGCGATTTTGTTGTCCCCTAAAGAGGAAACAAACTCGTCATAACTAAGCTCTCCAAGGCTTTTCTCCGGCTTATACAGGTCTTCGTTGTAAAACATACCGATAGGACGAATCACCAGCATGGGAGAAACCACCAGCTTACCGTTATAGGTACAATACTCTCTGGATTCCGGAATCCATAAATCGGAAAGCTCCGGAGTTTCCTTGGCAAAATCTGTCAAATCGTAGGCAAGGTCATTGTCCAAAATAACCTGCTTAAACCACTGGGCATCGATTCCGCCGGATCCGGGGCTATGCACCAAAGCAGGAAGCTTCTTCTGGGTAGCCAGCTGCTTAATCTTCTCCGCATAGGAATCCTGTACCACCTCTTCTACAGTGATTTTATACTTTCCCTCATACTTCTTATTAAAACGCTCCACCTGAGGAAGGAAAAACTTTGCGCCAACATTCTCTCCTGCCAGGAAGGTGGGAAGCTTCATCTCCTTAACTCCCTCAGAGGCTTCCGCCTTTTCTCCGCCTGCCTCCTCAGCCTTCGTCTCTCCTGCCGCAGCACTGCCCTTCTCGCTTTCCGCCTTGGATGCATTGTTCGCACAGCCCGGCAGAGAAAGCCCCAGGACTAAAGCCAAGGCAAGGGATAAGAGTTTTCTTTTCTTCATACTATTCCTCCAAATTCAACAAGTTTTTGGCGACTTTGCACACAATCCAATCGCCGTTTCATGCTTTTATCTAGCATTATACCTATCAAAATAAAGGTGTCAAGAATTTATCTTGCACCAAGAATCAAAGAGGCATCGATAGTTCGTAAAATTTTAGGCAAATTACCTTATCCCTCGCCTTGGCTTTTTATAACCGGATACATGCTATATCATTTCCTATCAGCAAATATAGAACGAATAGTCGATATCTTTTTCTGCACTGATATGATAAGCATCTTCAACATCGGTTCCCCAACTGTCTATGCCACCAACACCACGAACTGCACCATAAATACACAACACCGTTCTTCTTGCCGGCGGTAATTCCTCATGATGTAAAGCATTCTCAATTTCACTTGCAGTATACGGCAGGCATGAAAAATCGAATTTGGCGTCTGCCTTTTCGATCCGAAGCGTGTGATTAGATA
>NZ_DBHIGR010000068.1:0-10364 GCF_057249185.1 Oribacterium sp. | reverse complement strand
CGTATTTTATTCTAAAAATCTTAATCTTATGCTTGACTATTAATAGTTAGTCTTTATCTATTTCCCTCTTCTCCCCCTTGCCCTGCTCTTCCAATTCCAAAAGATAAGCCTTCGCATCCTTTAAAAAGCTTAGACTGATCAGTAAAATCACCAGTCCGATGGGAAATGCCGCAATGATGGAGACAGACTGCAAGTTTACCATAGAACTTTCGGAAAAGACTAGTGCCAAAGGCAGTAAAATCAATAAAATCGCCCAGAATCCCTGTACCTTTCGTGAAGGCTCCTGTCCCTCCGGAAGGCTCTTATAGCTATACTGCGCCGCCACCAATGCGATGGAGTCAAAGGATGTGGCGTAAAAGGCAATCATGGTCAGAAGAAGCAGGATGAATACCAGTCCCGGAAGAGGCAGAGTTTCCAACATTTTCACCACCGTAAGGTAGAGGGAACCGTTCTCCTGATAGAGCTGTAGCACCGGTAATTTATGGAAAACCTCCAGGGACAGGGTGAAATTCCCTAAAACAATGAAGCTTACATAGGTACTGCCGATACCGAAAATGTATCCTCCCATAATGGTTTGTCGTATGGTTCTTCCCCGGCTGATGCTTCCGATAAAGAAGGGGGCAGCCACGCACCACACCATCCAATAGGCCCAGTAGAAAATCGTCCAGTTTTCCGGAAAATGATTTTCCCCTAAAGGATCCGTATAGGTAGCCATGGAGAAAAAGTGCTCTACCATCTTTCCCAGAGCATTCATTCCATTTTTTACAATAAAGGAGCCTACACCGCTTCCGAAGAAAATGTATAAAAGCAGGGCATAAAACAGCCAGGTACAAAGCTTTGCCAAAAAGGAAACGCCGTCCATCCCCTTCAATACCGCAAAGGTATAAACCACACAGGTGGCAATCAATATGATTAAGGTAAGCTCTCTGGTGGACAGCCCGTTGGGGAGGAGCTTTTTAATGATTTCCGACATCAGGGGAGTAGCTACCGAAAAGGTGGTGGCTGTTCCTGCAAGGAGAGCAAAAACCGCCAGTAAATCAATCCCTCTTCCCGCCAGACCGTCGGTGTGCTTTCCTAAAATGGCTCTGCAGGCTTCCGAATATTTTTGCCTGCTTCTTTTCCGTACATGAAGCATAAATCCGAAGGCAGCAGCCAGCACCAGATAAAATCCCCAGGGTATGGGTCCCCAATGGAAAAGGGTGTAAATACTGCTCCAATCCGATAGCTTTCCCAGGGATTGGACATAGGGATCATTGGCATAAAGAATCCATTCTCCGAAGGAATAAAAGAGAATATCCGCTGCAAGTCCTGCGGTAAACATCATACTTCCCCAGGTAAAAAAGGAGTATTTCGGCTTTTCGTCGGGCTCTCCCAGAACAATATTGCCTAAGGGCGAAAAGGCGATATAAAAGGAGAGTAAGAAAATAAAAAGGCCGATTCCCAGATAGTAAACGGAAAACTCCCGCCCCAAAAAGCCTCGAATGGAGGATAATATCTGATTGGAATGTTCCGGAAACAGAAAAAATGCAAAGCACAGAAGAAGCAGAATACATAGGGGAATTCCGCTAATCCCGTAGTCTATAGAATTCTTCGTATTTTCTTTTCCGGGCTGCTCTCCCGAAGCCTCTTTACTGATTTTATTTTTGCTTTCTTCCCAGGTTTCTTTATCAGCTTCCTCTATAAATTCTTCCTTTGTACCTTTGTAGACTTCTTCCATGATTGCTTCCTCCTTGATTGCTTCTTCCATTTACTTCTTCTCCTTCTCCTCTAACAAGCGCTGGCTGTCTTCTCTTCGTACTTTTTGATAGGGCAAACGAATAATCTTTTTATTTTCTCCTTCGTCTTCCGGACCTTTTTTTCCGGTACCGAGGCGATAGGCCAGCTGAAACAAGGCCTTGGCCTGACCTTGTTCATCATTATACACCGTTCCCATCAAATTTCCCTTTTTTACCGCCTCTAATCCCACGACAGTGCCGTCTATTCCGTAAATAAAGGGTCTTTTATCCTTAGGCAAGCCGATTTTGTCATAGGCATCCAAAACTCCTAAGGCCATATCGTCATTGTTGGAAAGAATCAATTCAATCTGATCTTGAAACTCCGGATAAAATTGCATCATCTTACTCTGGGCTTCTGCTCGGCTCCAGTTGGCAATGGCGTAGGACAGCTTTTCCATGGGAATGCCCTGCTGCATCAAGGTATTGACAGAATACTCTGTCCGGACAATGGCATCCTGATGACCGGCTTCTCCCTCAAACATCAAATATTGAATCACCCCGTCACCGTTTTTATCCACTCGGGGAGACAGAATCAGCGCTTTCTTCTCCGTGCCTTCCTCTGTGCTTGTCTGCGTGCCTTCCTCTGTGCTTGTCTGCGTGTCTTCCGAAGAAGCCTCTCGTTCCAGGATATCCAAATCCTCCCGACTTTTTTGCAGAACAAAGTCTTGAATTTCCTCGGCATTTCCGGCCTTATCTTGGCTCTTTTCAGAAGACTCCTCCGAAACCGCTTCTTGTTTTTCTTCCGGTAGGGACTCTCTACTCTCCCCTAATACCGCTTCTCCGCTTTCCTCTGTTACAGGCTCTCTGCTTTCTCCCAGTACTGCGGCTCCGGTCATCTGCTTTCGGCTTGCCGCCATTCTTCTTTCCACTTCCTCCGCATCTTCCGGTGAGGCAAGAGGCACCTCCGGTGTGGGTTTTTCCGGTTCCTCGGAAAGAATATCCTCCGCCGCCATTTCTCCCTGCAAAATGCCGGATTGTTTGGCATCCGCCCCGATGTAATACAACTGATTCCATTGGGCCAAATCTTCATCCACCAATTCTCTATTGAAGAAAATGATGGGGACATTCTTCTTTTTCGCCATATCGATAATTTCCGAAGGAGCGGTTCTATCCACCAGATTCACACAGAGAACGTCACAGTCCTTCTCCAGCATTTCCTCCACCTGTTCGTTTTGCAGAGCCTGACTCCCTGCAGCATTGTAGCGAAACAGGCCTATTTCTACTCCTTCCGCCCTTTTTTTACTGATTTCCTTCTCAAAGGCCGTCATATATCCGGACAGAAAGGTATCGTAGTTGTCATAAATCGTAACGCCGATTTGAAGCTTTTTCTTTTCCTTTCTTGCTTCCTTCCTTTGACAGGCGGAAAGAAGGGGAAGCAAGCATAAAGACAGGGAAAGGCAGACCGCCATGCCTTTCCTTAAGCTGTTCCCTTGAAAGCTTCCCAAAATTGTCAACTGTTCTTTTTCTTTCCTGCTATAAGTCGCTTTGTCCGCCAATTTCATGCTTTTCTTCTACCCCTACAGAAAGTTTTCCTTCAGGGGCACTCCTTCTCCATTTTTATGCCTTGCCGCTTTAGCTATTTCTTCAAACATTTCTTCAGACATTTCTTCAGATATTTCCTTGGATATTTCTTTTAGTCCCCGGTGGGGAAGAGGATTCGTTCTATTTCCTCACTATACATATTTTCACCGGTAACCATATAAAAATTCACTATCCTATCCTCTGTTATATTTCGCTTTTTAGAAAGCTTATACCACAGATCCTCCATGGCATAATAGGCCATGGTGTATTGGTCAATGACCGCCAGACAACGGATGACCCCCGCGTCCAAGGCATAAACCACCTCCCGGGAATTTCCCACGCCGTAAAGCTCCACATATCGTCTGCCGGTTTCCTTTAAATAGCGGGATGCCATTTCCAGACTGTCATTTTCCAAAGCCACAATCAAATCCACACTTCTCTTATGATTGGCCTTTACCATATCCTCCTGGATTTTTCCCGTATCCGGAAGCACCCAGGCGATTTCCTGTCCCCCGGCCTCCAATACCGAGATGAGGCTCTTCAGTCTTCTTTGCATATTGCCCTTATTCTGGTTTCCCGCCAGAATACCGATGCGTTTTTTCTCCTTGTGCAGGGTGGAATGTAAAACCTGTTCCGCCAGAGCCTTCCCCAGTGCTTCCTCCTCCACATTGATAGAAGAAATGTTTAAGCCCGGTTCTGTCGTTTCCTTCTCGGAATCCACCAGCATAATCTCCGCATTTTTTCCCAATGCATTTAAAAGGCTTCCTGTTCCCTCCGTAGCTCTTAGCTCCGCGATAATGCCGTCCGCTCCGCTTTGAATCTCCCTTTGCATACTGATATTTTCCTGCTGAATGGAAACCAGGCGATCGGTGGAAACAAAGTTGTATTCCATGTTGTAGGCTCGTCCTGCGGCGGTGAGTCCCATTTTAAAGCCGGACCATACATCGGAATTGCTATGATCCACCACCACGGAAATCTTAAAACGCTCCGGATCATTATCTCCTAAGAGCCTTCCCATGGACAAAAACAGGAGAAGCAGGGCTACCACAAAAAGGCCGGTGGTAAATATGCTGTTTTCTTTCATGCCTTCTCCCCCTCTTGTGCGCCGCTATGAAAATGCTCCGTACTATGATGCATGTTTCCGTGCTCCAGACTCTTTTGGTTTTCTTCCGTGAAGGGAATAGCCGGTAAAAGCACCTGCACATCCGTTCCCTCATCCGGGGCACTAATCACTCTCAGACCATAAACAGATCCGAAACGAAGCTGGATGCGGCGATGTACATTAATCACGCCTACACCGGAGCCTCGTTTTTTCTGACTGGAGAAGCTGGAATAGTCGCTTTCCGTCTTTTCCAGCAGGGCTCTGGCCTTATCCTCCGTCATCCCGAAGCCGTTGTCCTTCACGGAAAGCAATACGGAACGTCTACCGTCCTCTTCTTCCAGAATTCTTCCGCTAACCAGGATTTCTCCGTCCTCATCCATCCCCTCCATGCCGTGGTAGATGGCATTTTCCAGAATAGGCTGTAAAATCAGTTTTACGGTAAGGCAGGACAGCACCTCTTCCTCCACATCAAAATCCACCGTAAACTTATTCTTAAAACGGATTTTTTGAATATTCATGTAGTTTTTCGCGTGCTGAATCTCCTGGGAGAGTGGGATAATGTTCTTTCCGGCGGAGAGGGAAATTCGGAAAAAGCTGGCCAGTTGAGTCACCATAAACACCGCATCTTCCCGTTTTCCGCTTTCAATCATCCACACCACGGATTCCAAGGTATTGTAGAGGAAATGGGGGTTGATCTGGGATTGCAAAGCATCCATCTCACTCTGTCTTTTTTCCTCCTGCTGCCGGATTCTCTCTTCCGTCAGTTCATCGATTCTTTGCAGGGATTGCAGGAGGCTTTCTCCCAGATGGACAATCTCCGTACTTCCATAGGAGGAAATTTCCTCCATGGTGGGGCGCTTCACTCCCATATTGCCTAAATCTTCATTTAACTTACGGATGGGGTAGGAAAGCCTCAGAGAAATAACTTGGTTCATGACAAGGGCAATCAGAAGGGTTACGGAAATGACAATGAAAACGTAATACAGCATTCCTCCGGTAGCAAAAACATTGCTTCCTTCTTCCAAAACGGAAACCAGCTTCCAACCGGTATAACCGATGGTGTCCACTACAATGGTTTTTTCCTTCCCGTCACTTTTCAGACGATGAATACCGTCCTCCTGAGCAACGGCCAACTCCGTATCCTCCTTGGCGTGGCCTCGGTAGATTTCTCGAATCTTGGGATGATAAATCAGTTTTCCCCTCTTATCGCAAAGATAAAAATACCGTTTTCCGTTCACCTGATTCAGCTTTTCCATCATTCGCTCAATCATGTTGTAATCCATGTCTACCAAAAGCACACCGCTGTCGCTTCTGCCGTCAAAGTTAAGTTCCACCACTCGACTCAAAGAAATGACCCAGCGGGTACGGTAGGAAGGGTCGTCAAAAAGATTCTGCACATGGGGCAGAGAAAAATGCAGATTTTCCACCTGCTGTACCGCTTCCCGATACCAATCCTGTTCCGTTACCTTTCGATTTTTCTTCTCTGCGGAAATGGGTACCGCCGCAATGTATTTTCCCTGGGCGGAAAAAAGGGCAACGGAAACCAGACTGTCCCTATGGGCTTCATACAGAAGATTCATTTCCTGATTCAGCTTGGTATAATCCACATCCGTGCCCTTAACCACATTGTAATAAAGGGCATCGGAAATTCTGCGCATGCTAAGAAGGTATTCCTCCAATTGAATACTTCCCTGCTTTAAAAGCTGCTCGGATTGATTCTCCTGATTAATACGGAAACGTATAGAAAACTGCGTATAAAGTACGATAGACAGAAAAAGAATCAGAAAGATGGAGAAAATCATAAAGCTCATTAAGAGCATATTATGAAAGGAACGAAGGGGTGAAGTAATAGAAAAGGGGACGGAGACTCCCTTTTGCAAAAAAACATCAGACAATAGATTTTTTTTGAGACGTTTTTTCTCCAAGGAAATCCACCTCCCCTATACTTAGAAGGATTCTACAGTCCTTCTTTCCCCTTACTGTTGGATTTATATTTTGACGGAGACATCCCGAACTTCTTCTTAAAGGCATAGCTGAAGTAATTCGGATCCGAGTACCCTACCGCCTCGGCAATAATATAGGTCTTCTCCTCCTCTTCCATCAAAAGGCGGAGAGCCTTTTCCATACGATAATCCGTAAGGTAGTTGATAAAGCTTTTTCCGGTTTCCCGTTTAAAGACTGTGGAAAAATAAGCTGCCGATACATGAAGCTCCTGAGAAAGAGCCTCCACCGTCAAGTCCTTATCCATATAATGGCTATGAACATGCTCCACAGCCTTCTTGACAAAGGACTTGGTCTTATCGCTTCGCATCTCCTGAATGATAATCTGCATTTTCTTGCAAATCTCCTTCATCCACTGAGAAAGCTCTGCCAGACTAAACTGTTGTACCTTCTGGTACACATCCTCTTCCTTCGGAAAAATCAATCCGGTATCCACCTGATTGGCCAAAAGGAACTTATGCATATTGGTCACCAAGTCCATTAAGAAGAAATGGTATTCCTGCAAGGAAGGCGAATCCAAACGACTGTTCTCGATATAGAGGTCAATGCATTTGTTCAGCTCTTCTTCGGAGGACATACGGATGCTTCGATAAATATCCAAAAGCCGTTCCTCATCAATAATTTCTTTATTGACCTTATGCTCTTCTTTTCCTTCTAAGCCGATTTCGCTGATGGCAATAGCCTTTCCTCTACCGTAAAGCACTCGGTATGCCACCGCATCTCTGGCGCCAAGATAGGAAAGAGGCAGATCCATCAAATTGTCTACGGGTTTTCCGATTCCGGCAGTCACTGTTGCTTTACAAATATGTCTGGCCATTCGGCAGAGGATTTCACAATCATCCGTAAGCTTTAAGCTATCCGATTCCTTATCCATCTGGGCAATGAAAAGCGTATTTCCCAAATAGGTAAAGAAGCAAGGACGCCAGTGCTTTTGCAGTCGTTCCTCCGCAAGCTTCCGAATGGACATGGTAATCAACAGAGGATTAATTCCCTCCGGAGACAGGCTTAGGCTGTTATGCAGGATAACCACCGCAAAATATTTTCCGGGAAGGGAAATCTGATAATCCAACAGTGTGCTTTCCAAATCCTGCTGGGGCAGGGTTCCCTCGATTAAAGAGGTATATAAGCTTTCCTGCAAAATCGGAAGGCTTTCCAAATAGTAATTTTTTAACCGATGAATGCTTTGCTTTTCATCAAATTCCTGATCCAAGGCATCATGCACCTTCTGGAATACTCTGGACAGTTCTCCCGCGTCCACCGGCTTTAACATATATTCCTCAGCCTCTAAACGGATGGCTTCCTTGGCATACTCGAACTCGTCAAAGCCGGAAAAAATGATAATCTTAATAGAGGGATACAACTCCTTCAGACGATGGGAAAGAGTTAATCCGTCCATATAGGGCATCTTGATATCGGTCAGTACCACATCGATTTGCTTTTCTTCCGCTATTTCCAGAGCTTCCAAACCGTTTTTGGCATAACCGGCCAGAGAATAGCCGAGGCGATCCCAGTCAATCTTTTGGACTATGGCCTCTACTACATCCTCTTCATCATCTACTAATAACACGGAATATTTTTTCATCAGTGTTTGTCTCCAATATATTTCTCTTCTAAGGTTCTAAATCGTACAGCCATCACCAGGGTGCCCAAAACAATCAGTCCGATACCTAAAAGAGGATGAACAATCATCAATATGGAAGACAACAGAGAAATACCTGCGAAAATCAAAATCAAAACTCCCGCCTCTTTACTATAGGCTTCCCGATCCCGTACGGGAGGACGTCCCTTGGGACGAATACTCTCCACATCTTTAAAAACCAACAGTTTAACGGCGTAATACAATAAAATCGCAGTAAATAAGAGGGGCAAGCCCATTTCCTGTCCTATTCTTTCCAACATTCCTGCTTTTCTTCTCCTTTAATTGCTATTTCTTATCCAACTCCGGCAGAAAAAAAGCGTAGAATTGGGCACTATATCTTCTTCTCTTATCCCCAATATAGCCTATCCTCCTGTTTTTCACCAGTGCGGAGGACGCATTGTAAGAAAATCTTTCGCGAGGCAAGCTTGGAAATATTAGAAATATTCTGTAAAAACTTAAAAAATAGTTTTTTATCAAAAGCATTAAATAATTAACTTATTTAACAAAGTTCTTTCTTATTTTACAAAATCTATGCTTGTATTGCAATACATTGCTCCGGAGACTTTTAATTTTCTTGAAATTTTTCGCTATTCATGCCATAATTTCCCCGGTTTTTATTAATGGAAAGGAGCTTTCATGAAAAATCAAAATTTTGTGCGAAACCTTGTTGGAACGGCTATTCTTGCCGCTTTGGTTTTGGCCCTACAGCTATTGCTGGGAAGTCTGAAACTGGGCCCCTTTAACATAACCTTAACTTTGGTTCCCATTATTTTGGGAGCTGTGCTTTACGGACCGCTAAGTGCCGCCTTTCTGGGGGGACTCTTCGGCTTTTTGGTTTGCATTTCCGTGATTTCCGGAAATGACGCGGGAGGCTTTATGCTCTTCTCCCAAAAGCCCGTTATCACCCTGGCTCTTTGTATGATTAAAAGTACCGCGGCCGGCTATCTGTCCGGAATGGTGGCCAGAAGCCTTGCCAAAAAGAATGCTACTCTGTCGCTATTTTTAGCCGCAGGAATCGCTCCTGTGGTGAATACCGGCATTTTCATCTTGGGACTTCTTCTCTTCTTCCAAGATACCCTGGTGCTTTGGGCCAATGGACAGGATAAAGTAGTAGACTTCCTTCTTTTCAGTATTCTGGGAATTAATTTCACCACGGAATTCTTGGTGAATCTAGTGCTGGTTCCCGTTTTAGCCCGTATTTTGCGAAACCTTCGTTTTGTAAAGCAAGAGCTTGCCGTATAAGGAGAGAAAATGATTTTAGCCATTGATTGCGGAAATACCCATACTGTTTTCGGAACAATTACGGAAGAGGGAGAAATTCAGAAAATTTTCCGTATGGAGAGTAGCCGTAGAAAAACCAGCTATGAATATGCCGCAGATATTGCCCAAATCTGTCAGCTTTTAGAGATTGATTTGCAGGGCTTGGAGGGCTCCATCCTTTCCTCCGTTGTACCGGAGCTGACCACCTCTTATCAGAAGGCTATGGAGCTTCTCTGCAAGGGAAAATGTGTGGTGGTCAACAGCAATAGTCCCATGAATATGAGCTTTGCCATGGCGGATCCCAGCGGTGTGGCTCCGGATTTGATTATCTCCGCCGTGGGGGCTAAAAACAACTATCCTCTCCCCGCCATTATTATTGATATGGGCACCGCCACCACTATTACGGTAGTGAATAAAGAGGGTGTCTTTATGGGAGGCGTAATTCTTCCCGGAGTGGGCATCTCCATGAATGCCCTGGCCAAGGAAACCTCTTTGCTCCCCAGTATTGACGTGGCACCTGCCAAGACCTTGATTTCCACTGACACGGTGGATGCTATGCGTGCAGGTATCATTTACGGCACCGCCGGCTCCTTAGACGGTATCGTGGAGCATTTTCAGGAAGAATTGCAGGAAGAGGGTAGTGTGATTGCCACAGGAGGCCTAGCCCACCTGATTTGCCCTTATTGTAAGCATAAGATGATTGTAGATGATAACCTGCTGCTGAAGGGGCTGTGGAAGATTTGGCAGCTGGAGCAGGGGAAATAGGGCTGAAACGGGATAGGGCTGAATCGGAATTGGGGTTTACGCCTGAAGCAGGATAGGGCTGAATCGGATTTGAGGGTATACGCCTGAAGAAGGATAGGTCTGAAGCGGGGCACGCTCTCGCTAGCTTAATCCTGTGTATTGAAGGACTATTTTATTATAAAGATGCGCTCTAATGCAGTATGGGTCTATAATTGGGGCACGCTCCCGCTAACTTCGCCTTCGTAACAGTACTAACTTCAAGCTTCGCTTGCTCGCTTTCAGTAAGTACTGACGGGCTCAGATTGCCCCTATTATAGACCCA
>NZ_DBHIGR010000067.1:0-10490 GCF_057249185.1 Oribacterium sp. | reverse complement strand
ACGGTAAGGGTAAAGAGAGTTCCGGATGATCTTGGACGATGCCATTATGTACTGGAAGCGGAAAAAAGCTTTGATTTTCTTTTTGCACCCTTGTTGGAGAAAGTTGGCTTAAAAGAATCCAACAAAGTAAAAGTAGTGGCAGTTGCCTCAACCCTGGATGTGCTTCATTACGTCAATACGGTCCATTTTAGCCAGTATTTTAATAATAAAATAAGTGATCTCTCCAAGATAGCAGGATTGGTAGATTCCTTTATCAATCTAGGAAAGGATTTGTTCGGTTTGGTTACTTCTTTTGGAGAGGACTCATGATAGGAAAAGAGGAAAACGATAAAATGAAGAGCAATCGAAATCACGTTGAAGATACCGTTGAAAATAATCTTAAAGAGACGCTGCTTAGAGAAAGAGCTTCCGTTACCCTAGAGGCGGCGATTATCTTGCCCATATTCTGCTTTTTATTTATGGCATTGAATGGTGTGTTCTTTGTGTTTTCGGCGCAGAATCAGGTGATGCATACTTTGGTGCAAACGGCCAATAGTCTGAGTCTGGATCCTTATTGGAATGAAAAAATAAGCTTGGAGAATACCAGTGTAAGTACTATTTTGCAAAGATTTGAGCGTTATGTGGTACGAGACCAAAGCTTCTCTTCTGCGGAAAGCTGGCACAAGAATGAAACAGTGTCTTCCGGTGTACTGGAGGATCGGTTTTATTCCTATTTTACCGGGGATGGAAATAAACTCAGTGCTTATACTAAATTAAAAAAATTGGGCGTTGTAGGGAACATGGAGCTTAGCGGGACGGTCAATAACGGCGACTTAACCCTTGTTGCCAAGTACAAGATGAAGTTTTGGTTCAATCTTTTTAAAACAGAACCATTGGACTTATCCCAGAAAGTGAAGGTTCATTTGTGGGGATTGGAAGACTATTAAAGGGGAAAACATGGCTTTAAAAATAGGCATCGGTGTATTGTATCTGCTTCTCTCTTTGTTAGCTATTAAGCTAAGCCACATTTTGCTGGTATGGCATCAAAAACAGCAACAGCAAAAAGGGATAGATAAAAAGGAAACCCATCCGATTTTCAATAAAAAGGCAAAAAATATATTGTATGGATTGTTTATTCTATTTTCCGCTGTATTGGGCTACTTTACGGCACAGAATGCAGTAGATACCTTTGCTATCGTTCGTCTGACTTTGTTGTATTTTATTTTGGCTGTAGCGGCCATTGTAGACGGGGAAAAATACATTATTCCGAATATCTTAGTACTGATTTTTCTGGTGGCAGGGGTAGTGATAGGACTCATTGAAATTTTGTATTATCACCTTGGGTGGAAAGAATTCCTTTTCCAGTCTTTAGGTTCCCTGTTTATTTTATTGCTCTTTCTTCTATTGATGGTATTCCTATCAAAGGGGGGACTGGGAATGGGAGATGTGAAATTATATGCTGCCATTGCCTTTTATTCCGGTATCAGTGCAGCCTGTATCATTCTTCTTTTCTCCTTTATTCTTTGTGCGATTACGTTCATCCCCTTTCTGCTTCTAAAGAAAATAAAGATTAAAGATGCCTTTCCTATGGGTGGCTTTATCTTTGCAGGCTATGGCATTAGCTTGATGCTGTCCTTGATATAGTACGGTGCTCTTGAATGGAACAGTAGGAAAGTTCCCCCAAAGAAAAAAGACCGATAAACCATCGCTATGCGGGTTTATCGGTCTTTTTGATGGGCTTTCCTAAAAAGGCTCTTTTTCTTTTAGCTTTGGAATACCTTCGTAAAATCCAAAAGAAAATCCAGCTGCTTCCGAAGCTCCTTATATTCCTTCTCAATGGACAGGCCGTCTACTTCTTCAGGAGTCTGAGGTGTGGGGAAGATGAAGTTATCGGTATATAAGGAGATATACAGCTTATTTCCCTCCAGATAGACGCAAAGACCGTTTTGAGAAATGTGTTCGTCAAACCAGGTCAAGACTCTTGGGCTTAAGAACTTTCTTGCGGAAAGCTCATCGCTACAGTAGATGTTGAAGTTTTCGTTGTGCTGAATATCTTCCACATCAATTTTTTGCTCTCCGGGCAGGGCTCCGGGATAGGCATCCTGTACTTCTCGTTTCAGAACTAAAGTTTTTTTGGTAGGAACTACTCGAAGCTGTCCGTTAAAGTTTACGGGGAGCTGCATGGAAAATACCTGTCCGACAAAGTCTGTCACCTGAACGTTTTTTGCATATTCCTTTCCGTCTCTGGTCTCAATTCTGGTTTCCGTGTGGGAAGAATAGAGATTACACATGCGAGTATCCTGCTCATCTCCTAAAGACAGGAAGAAGAAAGGCTCATATTTTTCTGATTTGGGCGTTACCTTTTTCATGGCCTGTAGAGGCAGGCTTCCTCTTTGTCCAAGATTTGCTTTTGGGAAGATTTTCTGAAGAATGGGCTTTAGGAATTCCTCCGCATACAAATCATCGTTATTCTTACCGCCTTTTGCAAAGTAAGCGTTTCTTTGCTCTTTTTTCGGACGATAGACAAAAAAATAAAGGAGCCCTACAAGCAAAATTCCGAATAACTTAAACACAATAATCAGTAAACCGGCTACGATGGCCGCAACGATAAGATAATTTTTCCATTTAATATTTTCCTGCATTTCCCCGCGAATCTTTGTGAGTCGTGCCTGTACATCAGGATCATCGGCCAGCTGTCGTACCCGCTCCTGCTCCTCCTGTCGATTTGTTCCTAGGTAATTTTCTTGAAAATCTGCCATGCAATCCTCCTTCATAGCTTAAAATTCATCAGCAAACAAGAAAAAATACAACAGAACTATTTTACAACAGAGGGAGGAGACAAACAACAGAAAAACGGGATAAGAATATGAAAAATCAGAATTAGATACAACAGAATCAGATACAACAGAATCAGATACAACAGAATAAAAAACACAGAAATAAGTAGAGCAAGAAAAAGAATAGGAAAATAGAAAAAAGTTTGATTGATAAATACCTTAAACTTGAAAAAAATAAAAGTTTAAGGTATTCTTATTATCAAGTTTTGCAAGGAGGTGTAAGAGGTGGGCGAGAATAGAAAATTAAAGGAACGTGATATTTACTTGAATAAATTGATTGCTTTTCAAGACACGGAGCCGGTGAAGGTTATCACGGGAATCAGAAGGTGTGGTAAGTCCAGTCTTTTAAAGCTGATGCAGGAATATCTCTTGCATTCGGGAGTAAAACAAGAGCAGATTATAGCAATCAATTTTGAATCCTTAGAATTTCAAGAAATGAGTTATAAGGATTTATATGCTTATGTGAAAAAAAAGATTTCGAAGAATCAAAGAACTTATTTGTTTTTTGATGAATTACAAAGAATTCATCAATGGGAAAATGCGATTAATTCCTTTCGCGTAGATTTTAACTGCGATATTTATATTACAGGATCAAATTCCTATCTTTTGTCTTCGGAGTATTCCACCTACTTGGCCGGAAGGTATATAGAAGTGAAAATGTATCCGTTGTCCTTTAAGGAATTCATAGACTTTCATGGTTATATTTTGAAAGACTATCAGACCCCTATTGGGGAAACAAAAAAACGTGCCTGGAAGGAAAATGGAGAAATCGCAGAAACAAGAGATTTACTTGATGCTTATATGCGGTATGGCGGAATGCCCGGAATTGCAGATTTTGGCTTGGAGCAAGATAGAGTGATGACTGTGCTGGACGGCATCTATTCAACGGTGGTGCTTCGAGACATCTTAGAAAGGGAAAAAAGAAGAGGACAGCGGCAGATTACGGATGCGGAGCTTCTTAGAAAAATCATACTATTTTTAGCTGATAATATCGGCAACACTACATCCTTAAATTCCGTGAGCAATACTCTGGTATCGGAAAATTTGCTGGAAAATCGTGAGAGGCAGGGTAGGCCGGCAACCCAAACTATAGCAACTTATGTAAGCGCTTTAAAAGAATCCTTTATGTTCTACGAAGTCAAGCGATTTGATATTAAGGGGAAGGAGTATTTGAGAACTCTGGGGAAATATTACATCGTGGATATCGGATTAAGAAATTATCTCTTAGGTTTTCGGGATAGAGATAGGGGACATAGCTTGGAAAATATAGTGTATTTTGAATTATTGCGTCGAGGCTATGATGTTGCTATTGGAAAAATAGCTAGTTTGGAGCTTGATTTTGTTGCTACAAAGGCCAATGAAAAGCTTTATGTACAAGTTACGGAGAGCATGCTGGAGGAGACGGTAAGAAACAGAGAATTGAAGCCTTTACAGCAAATTCCCGATAATTATACAAAAATGGTAATTACTTTAGACAAAGCATTGGATGAAGAATATGAGGGAATTCATGTTGTAAGCTTAATTGATTGGCTACTGGACTAGAAAAAGGGCCTACAAAAAATCAAGATATCCATAGTCTTCCTGCTATATAGGAGACAGTTTTGATTTTTTGCAAGCCTCTGTTTTCTTCTGTTTTCTTTGCGTCTTCTTCTGATTTTTCTGTGCTTTATTCTTCTGATTTTTTGCGCTTTTTCAGAATGAGATTCTTTTACAAAGTCGGTATAGTTTTGTTTAATGCAAAACCATTCCCACAAAGATTCCCAAATAATTTCCAATCACATAGCCCAAAGTTCCGATCAAAAGTCCCGGGATAATCAGCTCTGTCCAGCCCTTGGAAACCGCCATGGCCGCTGCTGTTGTGGGGCCGCCGATATTGGCATTGGAGGCAATGATGATTTCTTCGATGGAGAACTTGAAGATTTTTCCGAAAATCAGGGAAATAATCATATTAACCGCTACCATAATCAAAGCCAGAACCAAAAGCAGTGGGGATTCTTTAATAATCAAAAGAATGGAGGCAGGGGCACCGATTACCGCAAAGAAGAGGTAAATCAGGAAGGTACCGATTTCCTGAGAGCCTTTCACGGAAGACATTTGCTTCGGGAAGAAAGAGGCAATCATCATGGTAATGGTGGTAATCAGCAGGTATTTGTTCCCGAAGAAACCGCCCATAAACTGACTGAAGGCGTCTTTTCCGGAGAAGAAACCGCTGATGACTCCGGAGAGTTTGGTGGAAACAGTTACGATGGTAAAGGCAATGCCTACCGCAAAGGCAATGTCCTTTAGGGAAATGCTTTTTGCCCCCCAAAACTTCGCTGCCATGGTTTTGTTTTTATCCCGGTCCTCTTCGGACTGTGCCAAGAGGGCATCCTCATAGGGCTGCTTATACAGCTTTTTGATGATGGCCATGGAGGGCAGGGAAATAAGAACGAAAACATAAAGCGCCATCAAAAGATTATCCGCAACGATGGCAGCGGATACGGTTTTTCCCGGGACAGCATATTGTTCGGACATAGCTACGAAGTTTACCGCGCCGCCGGTATAGGTTCCTACGAACATGGGAATGATATCGTTGAGCTTGGGGATAGCATTTTTCAAACTAAAGTAGGCAACAAAGCCGCCCAAGAGAGTTCCGGCACTACTCAGAAGGTAGATGGCCAGCATTCTGCCGGATTCCTTTAAAATCTTCTTTACGTTGGCATTGAAGAGGAGCAGGGGTACCGCCAGGGGAACTACATAGCTCCATACCGCATCATATACCGGTGATTCTGTAGGGATGATGTTCAGGTTTGCCAGCACCAAAGTGAAGACTGTGGCTAAGATACAGCCGGTAATCTTGTTGGCCCAGACATATTTTTGTTCCAGGTATATAGAGATGGCCACGCTAAGGGACAGAATAGTCCATAGCGCCCAAGTATCTTCCGCGGAAATCAATGTTGTCATAAATATACCTCTTTCTATAATGGGGAGTTTCCTCTTATCGTGGGGCAGTGCCTCTAAGCGTCGGAGCGGGAATAGGAGTTTTTCATCACGCTACTGGCTTCAAACAATACCTTGTCCAAAAGCTCGGCGGTTTCCTGCTTGGCACAACGGGCAATCTTTTCATTGCATTCTTCCAGCATTGCTCGAATTTCTTCCTGACTTCTCTTTTTCTTTGCAATTTCCTTCTTGCACTCCAGAATCAGCTGATAGCACTTGGCTTGTACGGAGTTCTGATAGCGCTCCACGTGGAAACGGCTGATGGCGTAGGAAGCATTTGCCAAAGCGCCGATGAGCCGGTTGTTCCAATAAAAGCTGTCGGTGCTGACTTCCTTCTTGGTGGTGCTGAAGTAAGCGGGAATCTTTCCCACGGAGGAGAAGAGGGGAATCAGGGCATTAAAGACATTGCTTCCGAAGGCAAGCCAGGTAATGCACTCCAAGTCCTTAATCTTTTCTTCTTTATTCTGATGGAGAGACAGGAAGCAGGTGCGCTCGATGCCGATGGGACGGAACTGTCCCACATAACCGGTATCTCCGTATTTTCCGTAGCAATCATATTTGGTGCCTTGGAAATGAGAGGAGAGCACGTATTTTACATCCATGGGACTAATCTTCTTCTCCGGCACCATGCTCCAGGGGATGTCATCGGAATCCGGGGTGAAGTCTGCATTTTCCCCTTCATAACGGAAGCAGTGGGGATTCAAGGTCTTCAGCATATACCAGGTTCTGGGAGTGTTATATACATGGTCCGCATCGGAGTGGCTGCCGAAGGCATCTCTTGGATTGAACTCTTCCTCATAGGAAAGATTCAAATGATGCTCTGCGATAAATTCCTTTAAATCCTTGGAGCAGATGTGGGATTCCTGCTTTCCGAAGGCATCCTTTAAATCAAAGGAGTCGATGCCCTGCTGGTTGGCCATCATCACATAGGAATCATCCGGAACTCTTTTGGCGATAAAATGGTGTCCGCCAATGGTTTCCAGCCACCAAATCTCTTTGGTATCGGAGAAGGCGATTCCGTTCATCTCATAGGTGCCGTACTTTTCCAAGAGCTCTCCGAGACGAAGGACTCCTTCTCTTGCGGAATGGATATAGGGAAGCAGTAAGCTTACCATATCTTCTTCCCCGATGCCTCCGGGAATTTCTGCCCTGCCTTCCTTGTGAAGTACTACCAAGGGATCCGCTGCCAGCACCAGCTCGTTACTGGTAATGGTTTCCGTAGCGGAAACAGAGACATTGGCACTGTTGGTACCGGCGCCTGCCCAGATACCGTTATCGTTTAAGGCGTTGGGGAAGCAAATGTAATCCAGTGCCTTGTCCGGAAGAGGAATCTCCACATGAGACAGCACGGAACGGTATTTCTTGGGAGGATTCTTTCCGGAAACGGAAATCATTTTCTTCAGAGTATACTCTCCGGAACCGGAATCCATATTACGGGCGATCATAGTGGAACCGTCGTAGCTGGCATCCTTACCAACCAAAATTGTTGTACAAGACATAGCAAATTCTCCTTTCAAATATTTTTTTCTATTATATAATGCACAATTTCAGAAAGCAAACGATGGTTTTGAAATGCCTTTCGCTTGCTACCGAAAGCCGATTCATGGTATAAACAAAGGGTTGGAGAAGGATTGGAAAAGGACAGTATAAAGGAGGCACTATGGAAGAACAGGGATACGAGAATAATAAAGGCACTGTAGGCGGAGAGCAGCAGAGCATGGAAAAACAGTACAGCAGAGATACTTTGGAAAGAAGGCCGGGCCCATGGGATATTTCCGAGGAAGACCTGCCTGAGGAGCTTAAGGTGGTACCGGCTCTTCACTTCTTCCTGTATCAGGTGGTTTTTGCGATTCCTCTGGTAGGACTTATTGTGGTGATTATCATGAGTCTCGGAGCTACGAAGAATAAGAATATTCGAAATTTTGCCAGAGCCCAGCTGATTGCCATTGTGGTGGGAATTGTTCTGACAGCATTGTTCGGAGCGGCAATTCTCAGCTTTTTCCTGGCTTTTGTGGGCCCCTATTTGGAACATCCTCCCATCGTATAAAGAGGAATTTCCATCCTAATCTCGATACAATAAATTGTATTGTTTTGGAAGAAAGGAAGCTCTATGGCCAAGGAAATGTGGAAGCCCGGAAATATGCTGTATCCGGTGCCTCCTGTGCTGGTGACTTGTCAAAATAAAAAAGGGGAAAGCAACATGCTTACGGTGGCCTGGGCAGGAACAGTCTGCTCCACACCGGCTATGCTCTCCATTTCCGTTCGAAAGGAGCGGTACTCCCATGCTATGTTGATGGAAACCGGAGAGTTTGTAGTAAATCTTCCTACGGAAGATTTGGTACGGGAAACGGATGAGGCCGGTGTACGTTCCGGAAGAGATATCAATAAATGGGAAAAACTGCATTTGCATCAGGAAGAGGGGAAAATGCTTTCCGTTCCCATGATTTCAGAGTGCCCGGTAAATATGGAATGTAAAGTAAAGCAGGTTTTGGAGCTGGGAAGTCACGACCTGTTTTTGGCGGAAATCCTGGCGGTTCATGTAGATTCTTCCTTATTGGATGAAAAGAAACGCTTGCAACTGGAAAAGGCAAAGCTTTTGGCTTATTCCCACGGACAATATTTCGGTCTTGGAAAAGTCTTGGGAAGTTTCGGATTTTCCGTGCGAAAAGGAGCAAAGAAAAAGACAGTAGGAACAGAAAGGAAAAAGCATGGCAGCAGAAGAAAATAGAGATATGGAAGAAGATCTGGTGGGGCTTTCCGAAGACTTAGCCAGGTGGAATGCCAGAAGATCCAAGGAGGAGCAGTACCATCTCATAGAAGAAGAATCCGAGAAGCTTAGGGCTAAAAATCAAGAAGAGTTTTCTGAGGATAGAAAAGGCAGGAACAATGGAGGGAGCTCTGAAGCAGTACAGAAGAAGGATACTTCTTCAGAGCAGGACGTAGATGGTCTGAAAAACGGAAGATGGACTACGGAAGAGCTTCATCGTTATCGCCGCGCAGGGGATAAGATTCCGGAATATACCGCCGGATATCTGCCCAGTGAAGAGAAGTTTATTCGTTTCATGATGTCCTATTATAAGAAGAAAATCTGGGGATTGGTTTTTATCTTTTGGTTTGCTCTAGGCCTTTTGGCATTTACTCAGTATTGGATTGGAAATAGCTTTTTTGCCATTTGCATGGTAATTCTTATGGTTCTTGTTCCATTTTTTCTGTTTTATCTTTATAAGGGACAACTTCAGAATCTGTATCGGTCTTCCAATAAAAAGCTGAATTTACCGGTAAGCATCGCCTTCTATAAAAACTACTTTTTGATGAAGACGGAACGCAGCAGTATGATTGTGTACTATGAAGAGCTAAAAAACATCATAGATATGGAAACATTGTATCTTTTGGATATCGGTGGCAATGCGCTGATTCCCGTGGACAAGGACAGCTGTAGCGAGTCCTGCAGGGACTTCCTGGAGGCAGTACGGAAGAACCTTCTTATGGGAAGTTGAGGTAAATGAAAAAAAGGAAATAAAAAGAGCTGAATAAAGACTATTATTTTGGCTTTTCAATACAAAATAACTTCGAAACAGGGGCACGCTCCCGCTAACCTCGCCTCGCAGGGGTTCTAAGCTTTTATAAAACAAAAGCCAAGAACCCGCGGGCTCAGATTGCCCCTTATTTCGAAGCTATTTTTCTGAAAAGCCTTCTGATGTCTTTACTGATTCAGCTCTTTTTTATTTTCTTTTTTCTTTGCTTAGCCCTTCTTCCGGAAGGAGCCGTAGTTGTGTCCTGCCTGCAGGTCTACGCCTCTGGCCTTCGCCAGTTCGGATACGGTTACCAGCTGGAAGCCTCGTTCCTGTAAGGCGGGAATCAGTACCTCTGCCGCATCGGCACTTTGGGAATAGATAGAATGCATCAGGATGACATCTCCGTCCTTTACGTGCTGTAATACGGTGTTAATGGTACTTTTGGAGTTTCTGGTTTTCCAATCCAGGGTATCAATGCTCCAAAGAATGGAAGGCTGTCCCTGGCTTTGTAAAGCGGCCTTAACGCTGGCGGAGGTAGCTCCGTAGGGAGGGCGAACCAGAGAAACGGATTGACCGGAAAGTTTTCTTAGAATTTCGTTGGTCTTTGCCAGGGACTGGCTTGCTCCTGTCTGAGAAAGCTTTGGAAGATTCTCATGCTTATAGCTGTGGTTACCAACTTCATGTCCTGCCTCTGCCACACGCTTCACTACGGAAGGATATTTTTCTGCCTGGGTCCCTACGAAGAAGAAGGTACCTTTTCCGCCATACTTTTGGAAGGCTGCCAGAATACGGTCTTCATATTTTCCGGGACCGTCATCAAAGGTCAGGGCAACCATGGGCTTGGAAGCGTCCACATTGCTCTTGGAAACCTTATGGCTCTGCTCCGGCTGTTCCTCTCTGGGGCTTTCCCCCTTTGCTACCACAGTGACTAAAATACCGTCAATGTGCATTCCTACACCGATTTTTCCGCTGTCTTCTCCGTTTTTCGCCCAATCCTGCCAGGTGCCCAGTACCGAGGTTTTATAGTACACATCATACTGATCCTTTAAACTGCCATTTAGGAAAACGCGGATTCCCTCTATAGGCATGCTCTGTCCTTCTCCGGCGACCTGTCCATTCTCATAGGTTTTACTCCAGCCGCTACCGGAAATATTGACCTGATACTGAATGGTACCGGTAC